>NZ_JBFUJP010000070.1:0-26401 GCF_056401315.1 Rhodococcus sp. P4_F5
TCACCGACGAGGCCGGCCTGGCCACCCTCGCCGCGTCCGCCGCCTGGCCGGTGCCCGTGCTGGTGCACCCGAACCCGCGGTCGGTGCTGGGCGCCGCGTCCGCCGAGATCTACGGCAACCCGTCGCGCCGGCTCCGGGTGGTGGGCATCACCGGCACCTCCGGCAAGACCACCACCGCCTACCTGGTCGAGGCCGGTCTGACCGCCGCGGGCCACCGTGCGGGCCTGGTCGGGACCATCGAGACCCGGATCGAGGGTCGCCGGGTGCCCAGCGCACTGACCACACCCGAGGCGCCGCAACTGCACGCGCTGTTCGCGGTGATGCTCGAACGCGGCATCGACACCGTCGTCATGGAGGTCTCGAGCCACGCATTGGCGCTCGGCCGGGTGGACGGCACCCACTTCGAGATCGGGGCGTTCACCAACCTGTCCCAGGACCACCTCGACTTCCACCGCGACCTCGACGACTACTTCGCCGCCAAGGCCCGGCTGTTCGCGCCGGACGAGGCGGTGCACGCGGACCGTGCGGTGGTGTGCGTCGACGACGACTGGGGTCGCGCGATGGCGCAGGTCGCGGGGTCCGCGACCACCGTCTCGACCGCCGGCGAGGGCGCCGACGCAGACTGGACGGTCTCCGACGTCGACGCCACCGGGGACGGCAGTCAGCAGTTCCTGGCCACCGGGCCCGACGGGACGGCGCGCCGGGTCTCGCTGCGGCTGCCGGGCGGCTACAACGTGGCCAATGCGCTGCTGGCACTGGCCACCCTGGACGCCTGCGGGGTAGACCTGGACAGGGCGATTGCCGGCATCGGCTCGGTGGACGTCCCCGGCCGGGTGCAGCGCGTCGACCGCGGGCAGGACTTCCTCGCCGTCGTCGACTACGCACACAAGCCGGGCGCACTCGAGGCCGTCATCGCCACCCTCCGGGGCCAGAGCAACGGCCGGATCGCGGTCGTGGTCGGTGCGGGCGGCGACCGGGACCAGGGCAAGCGGCCCATCATGGGCGAGGTCGCGGCCCGCGGCGCAGACCTGCTGGTGATCACCGACGACAACCCGCGCAGCGAGGACCCGGCGACCATCCGGGCCGCCGTGCGGGAGGGCGCGCTCGGGGTGCCGGCGGCCGAGCGCGGCGAGGTACGCGAGTTCGCCGACCGCGCGGAAGCCATCGCGGACGCGGTGGCATGGGCCGGGACCGGGGACGTCGTCCTCGTCGCCGGCAAGGGACACGAGATCGGGCAGGAGATCAACGGGGTGAAGCACCCATTCGACGACCGCGAGGTCCTCGGTGCGGCCATCGAGCGCAGGCGCGGCGACGCGGACACGACACAGGGGGGTGGTGACCGGTGATTCCGATGAGCCTGGGCCGGATCGCCGAGATCGTCGGCGGCACCCTGCACGACGTGCCGGACCCCGACGTCCTCGTCACCGGCGGCGTCGAGTTCGACTCGCGCAAGATCACGTCCGGCGGACTGTTCCTGGCACTGCCCGGCGCCCGCGTGGACGGCCACGAGCACGCCGCGGCCGCCGTCGCGGCGGGCGCGGTCGCGGTACTCGCGGCCCGGCCGGTAGGGGTGCCGGCGATCGTCGTCTCGCCGCTGTCGCCGACGCAGACCAACGCGATGGCGCTCGAACACGACACGGACGGTTCCGGCGCGGCGGTGCTCGCGGCGCTGGCGAAGCTGGCCCGGGTGAGCACCGACGAGCTGACCACTGCCGGTCTCACCGTCGTCGGGGTCACCGGCTCATCCGGCAAGACCTCCACCAAGGACCTGCTGGCCGCCGTGCTCACCCCGCTGGGGTCGGTGATCGCCCCGCCCGGGTCCTTCAACAACGAGATCGGCCACCCCTGGACCGCGCTGCGTGCGGACGCCGACACCGACTACCTGGTGCTCGAGCTGTCGGCCCGGGGCGTCGGACACGTCGCGGCGCTCGCCGAGACGGCGCCGCCGCGGATCGGTGTGGTCCTCAACGTCGGCACCGCACACCTCGGCGAGTTCGGCTCGCGTGAGGCGATCGCGGAGGCGAAGGGTGAACTGGCGCAGGCGCTTCCGCCGGCCGACCAGGGCGGTGTCGCGGTCCTCAACGCCGACGACCTGCTGGTCGCGGCGATGGCGGAGCGGACCCGCGCGCGGGTGGTGCTTGTCGGTCAGTCCGAGCGGGCGCACGTGCGGGCGGTCGACGTCCGACTCGACGACGAGGCCCGGGCCTCCTTCGACATGATCTGCCCGCAGGGCACCGTCGCGATCACCCTCGGCGTGCACGGCGAGCACCAGGTCGGCAACGCGCTCGCCGCGGCCGCGGTGGCGCTCGAGTGCGGCGCGAGCCTCGACCAGGTGGCGACGGCGCTGGCCGCGGCCCGACCGGTCTCCGCGAAGCGGATGCAGGTGCAGCAGCGCGGCGACGGCGTGACCGTCGTCGACGACTCGTACAACGCGAACCCGGACTCGATGCGGGCGGCGCTCAAGGCGCTGGTCACCATGGCGCGCGCCGGTTCCGGCGGGAAGCGTCGTACCTGGGCGGTGCTGGGGGAGATGGCGGAACTCGGACCGGAGTCGGTCATCGAGCACGACGCCATCGGCCGCCTCGCGGTCCGCCTCGACGTCACCCGGCTGATCGTCGTCGGCACCGGCCGGCCGTCGCGGGCGATGAACCAGGGCGCGGTGATGGAGGGCTCCTGGGGCGAGGAGTCGATGGTGGTGCCCGACGCGGACGCCGCGCTCGCGGTGCTGCGTGCCGAGGTGGCCGAGGGCGACATCGTGCTGGTGAAGGCCTCCCAGGCGGTGGGGCTGTGGGCGGTCGCCGACGCGCTGCTCGCCGACGCGGGGTCCACCGACGAGACCGGTAACACGACGACCACCAGGGAGAACCAGTGAGACAGATCCTCTTTGCGGGAGGCATCGCGCTTGCTGTGGCGATCCTGCTGACCCCGATCCTGATCAAGATGTTCTCGCGGCAGGGCTTCGGCCAGGAGATCCGCGTCGAGGGCCCTGCCAGCCATCAGGCCAAGCGCGGCACCCCGACCATGGGCGGCGTCGCGATCATCGTGGCGCTGTGGGCCGGCTACTGGGGCTCGCACCTGATCGGCATCGGCTACGACGCCCAGGGCCCGACCGCCTCCGGCCTGCTGGTGCTGGGCCTGGCCACCGCGCTGGGTGCGGTCGGCTTCCTCGACGACTTCATCAAGATCCGCAAGCAGCGCAACCTCGGCCTCAACAAGACCGCCAAGCTGGTCGGGCAGTTCGTCGCCGCCGTCGTCTTCGGCATCCTGGCGCTGCGGTTCCCCGGTGCGGGCGGCCTGACCCCGGGCAGCACCCACCTGTCCTACGTCCGTGACATCGCCACCGTGTCGATGGGCTCGATCGTCTTCATCCTGTTCTGCTACCTGCTGATCAGCGCGTGGTCCAACGCGGTGAACCTCACCGACGGGCTCGACGGCCTGGCCGCCGGCTCGATGAGCATGGTGCTCGGCGCCTACGTGGTGATCACCTTCTGGCAGTACCGCAACGCCTGCGTCGGCGGCCCCAACGAGCCGACGATCGGCTGCTACGACGTGCGCGACCCGCTGGACCTGGCGCTGATCTGTGCCGCCGCCGCCGGCGCCTGCATCGGCTTCCTGTGGTGGAACGCCGCACCCGCGAAGATCTTCATGGGCGACACCGGCTCGCTGGCCCTCGGTGGCCTGCTCGCCGGCCTGTCCATCACCACCCGCACCGAACTGCTGATGGTCGTCGTCGGCGCGCTGTTCGTCGCCGAGGCCACCTCGGTCGTCATCCAGGTGGCGGTGTTCCGTTCCAGCAGACGCCGGGTGTTCCGGATGGCCCCGTTCCACCACCACTTCGAGCTCGCCGGGTGGGCGGAGACCACGGTCATCATCAGGTTCTGGCTGCTCGCCGGGATCGCGTCGGCGGTCGGCCTCGCGCTGTTCTACAGCGAGTACCTCTCCGTCATCGGGAACTAGGCCGTGACCGTGCACCCCGAGAACCTGCCGACCGAACTGAGTGGCCTGCGCGGTCGCGGCGTGCTCGTCGCGGGCGCCCGCGTCTCCGGTCTCGCGCTGGTGGCGCCGTTGCGTGACCTCGGCGCCGTGGTCACCCTCACCGACGGCAACCAGGCCTCCCTCGACGCCGCGGCGACCGAACTCGCGGTCGACACCCTGACGCCCGAGGCGGCGGCCGCCGGGATCGAGCGGTTCGCGCTGGTCGTCACCAGTCCCGGCTGGCGGCCGGACTCGCCGGTGCTCGCCGCGGCGGCCGCCGCCGGGGTGCCGATCTGGGGTGACGTCGAGTTCGCCTGGCGGCTCGACCGCGCCGAGGTGTACGGCCCGGCGCGGCAGTGGCTGGTGGTGACCGGAACGAACGGCAAGACCACCACCACCTCGATGCTCGAGTCGATCCTGCGGGCCGGCGGGGTCCCCGCGGTGGCGTGCGGCAACATCGGCCTGCCGATCACCGACGCCCTGCGCGCGGACCCGCGCAACGACGCACTCGCCGTGGAGCTGTCCTCGTTCCAGCTGCACTGGGCGCCGTCGGTGCGCCCGGCGGCGGGCGTGGTGCTCAACATCGCCGAGGACCACCTGGACTGGCACGGCGGCATGGCCGGCTACGTCGACGCGAAGGCGGGCGCGCTCACCGGCGACGTCGCCGTCCTCGGTCTCGACGACCCGGTCGCGGCCGGCCTGGTCACCCGCTCGACCGCGGGACGCACGGTCGGCTTCCGGCTCGGTGCCCCGGCGGCGGGCGAGCTCGGCGTCGAGGACGGACGCCTGGTCGACCGCGCCTTCGCCGACGCGGCGACCCTCGCGCTGACGTCGGAGATCACCCCGCCCGGACCCGCCGGACTGATGGACGCCCTCGCCGCGGCCGCGTTGGCCCGCTCGATCGGCGTCCCGGCGGCGGCCGTGGGCGACGGACTGCGCAGCTACCAGGTGGGCCCGCACCGGGCCGAGCGGGTCGCCGAGGTGGACGGCGTCACCTACGTCGACGACTCCAAGGCGACCAACCCGCACGCGGCCCGGTCCTCGCTGCTCGCGCACCCTCGGGTGGTGTGGGTGGCGGGAGGCCTGCTCAAGGGAGCCGGCGTCGACGAACTGGTCGCCGAGGTCGCCGACCGGCTCGCGGGCGCGGTGCTGTTCGGCCAGGACGCGGACCAGATCGCCGATGCGCTGCGCCGACACGCGCCCGAGGTCCGCGTGGTCCTGGTGCCGACGGGAGACGATGGCACGGTGAGCTCCGATCCGAGCCGGGAACCGGACCCCGACGCCGTGATGGCCGAGGCCGTCACGGTGGCCGCCGCCCTGGCGACGCCGGGGGACACGGTGCTGCTGGCGCCCGCCGCCGCCTCCCTCGACATGTTCACCGACTACGGGCACCGCGGTCGCGCCTTCGCGGAGGCCGTGCACCGCCTCGGCGGGTCGGGCCCGCAGCGATGAGTGCGCCCGCGGGTCCGCGTGCCCGGTCCGGATCCGGGTCGAAGAAGGCGTCCGCGGGTCCGCGCACCCGGGTCGGTGCCTGGCTGGCCCGACCCATGGCCTCCTTCCACCTGATCGTCACCATCGCCACCCTGCTCACCGTGCTCGGCCTGGTGATGGTGCTCTCGGCGTCGAGCGTCGAGGCGTACGCGGACACCGGCTCGGCCTACGGCATGTTCACCACGCAGCTGATCTTCGCGGTGCTCGGCGTGGTGCTGTTCTACGTGGCGCTGTGCACGCCGGTGCGGCTGATGCGCAAGCTCGCCCTGCCCGCCTTCGTGGTGTCGGTCGTGATGCTGGCGCTGGTCCTCGTCCCCGGCATCGGCAAGGAGTCCGGTGGCGCCCGGCGCTGGTTCGAACTCGGTGGGTTGTCCTTCCAGCCGTCGGAGCTCGCCAAGGTCACGCTGGTGGTGTGGGGAGCGTCCGTACTGGCCACCCGTCGTCCGGGTGCGCCGCTCAAGGAACTGGTGATTCCGCTGGTCCCGGGCGCCCTCCTGGCGTCGGTCCTGGTCATCCTCCAGCCGAACTACTCGACGACGGTCACGTTCGTGATCGTGGTCGGCGCCCTCCTGTGGTTCGCCGGGTTGCCGCTCCGGATCTTCGGGGTCGCGGTGGCGGGCGTCGGGGTCGCCGGGGTGGTCCTGGCGTTGTCCGCCGACTACCGGGCCGCCCGCATCTTCGGTTTCCTCAACCCCGGCGACGACCCGCAGGGCGCCAACTACCAGAGCCGTCAGGCGAAGTTCTCGCTCGCCGACGGCGGCCTGTTCGGTCGTGGTCTCGGTCAGTCCCGCGCCAAGTGGAGCTACCTGCCGAACGCGCACAACGACTTCATCTTCGCGATCATCGGCGAGGAACTCGGCTTCATCGGTTGTGTCGCGGTGCTCGGGCTCTTCGCCCTGTTCGTGTTCACGGGCCTGCGGATCGCGATGCGTTCGGTCGACCCGTTCCTGCGGTTGCTGACCGCGGCGGCGACCACCTGGATCCTGGCCCAGGCGATGATCAACATCGGTTACGTGATCGGCCTGCTCCCGGTCACCGGGCAGCAGCTGCCACTGGTCTCCGCGGGCGGCACCTCGACGGCGATCACGCTGCTGATGTTCGGCATCCTCGCCAATGCCGCGAGGCACGAGCCGGAGGCGGTGGCCGCGCTGCACTCCGGGCCCGACGGCCGCTTCGCCCGGCTGTTGCGGCTGCCCAAGCCAGAGCACTACTCGGCCGCGCGTGCGGAGGCGGCCCGCAAGGCCGCGCAGGCCAAGGCCAAGGCCAAGGCGGCGCAGGCGAAGGCCGTGCAGGCGCAGCAGAAGGCCGCGCAGGCCAAGGCGGTCGCCAAGCGTCGCGCGCTGGCCGCCGGGCCGCCGCCGGGCGAACGTCGGCGGCAGGCTCCGGGCCAGCAACCGCCGGTCCGGCGGCGCACCGACCCCCGCGCGGCGGCCGACCCGCGGCGGTCGGATCCGCGTCGCGACCAGGCACTATCATCAGACGAGCGGCTGCGTCGATCGAGCGGCCGAACAGGAGAGCGAGGATTTCGTAGGTGAGCGGCACTTCAGAGGAACATCCCGTCGCATCGACGGAGCCCGCGGAGTCGTCGACAACTTCGCCCACTTCGGCCGGCCAGTCCGGCCCGTCCGTCGTCGTTGCCGGCGGCGGCACCGCCGGACACATCGAACCCGCGTTGGCCGTGGCCGACGCGCTGCGCCGGCTCGACCCCACCGTCACGGTGACCGCGCTGGGCACCGAGCGGGGCCTCGAGACCACGCTGGTACCCGAGCGTGGCTACCCGCTCGCACTGATCCCGCCGGTGCCGTTGCCGCGCAAGCCCACGATGGACCTGCTGCGGCTGCCCGGCCGGGTCCGGAACTCGGTCCGGCGCACCCGCGAGGTGCTCGACACCACGCAGGCCGACGTGATCGTCGGGTTCGGCGGCTACGTCGCGTTGCCCGCCTACCTCGCCGCGGGCCGCGGCCTGCTGCGCCGGCGCCGCGCGGTGCCGGTGGTGGTGCACGAGGCCAACGCCAGCGCCGGTATCGCGAACAAGATCGGCGCCCGGGTCGCCGCCCGGGTGCTGGCCGCCGTGCCCGGATCGGGCGTCGCCGCCCGCGGCCGACACGACGCCGAGGTGCTCGGCATCCCGGTCCGTGCCTCGATCACCGGGCTCGACCGCGCCGCACTGCGGGCCGAGGCCCGGGCCCACTTCGGGTTGCCCGCGGAGGGACCGGTGCTGCTGGTGTTCGGCGGCTCGCAGGGCGCGCGCTCGCTCAACGAGGCGGTCTCCGGCGCGGCCGCCGCGCTGGCCGAGGCCGGTGTCTCGGTGCTGCACGCGCACGGCCCCAAGAACACCCTCGACGTGGAGCAGGTGAACCCGGCGACGCCGTACGTGGCGGTGCCGTACCTGTCCCGGATGGACCTGGCCTACGCCGCCGCCGACGCCGCGATCTGCCGGTCCGGCGCGATGACGGTCGCCGAGGTCTCCGCCGTCGGGTTGCCGGCGGTGTACGTGCCGTTGCCGCATGGAAACGGCGAACAGGAACTCAATGCCAAGCCGCTGGTCGCGGCGGGTGGCGGCGTCATCGTCGCCGACGCCGAGCTCACCGCGCAGTACGTGGCCGAGACGGTGGTCCCGCTGCTGCGGGACCCCGACCGGCTGGCGGCGATGGGCGCGGCGGCGGCCGGTGCCGGGCACCGCGACGCCGCCGACGCGGTGGCACGGATCGTGCTCGACCTGGTGAAGGGCGCGAGGGCATGAAGGTCGCGGTTTTGTCGAAGGACTCGGCTCTGTTGGAAGGACGAGACATGTCGGAGGTCAGACGATGACCGATCAGCGTGGCTCGGAGCTGCCCGCGCACCTGCAGCGCGTGCACATGGTCGGGATCGGCGGCGCCGGCATGTCGGGGATCGCGCGGATCCTGCTGGCCCGGGGCGGGGAGGTGTCCGGGTCGGACGCCAAGGAGAGCCGCACGGTGCTCGCGCTGCGGGCCCGCGGCGCCCAGGTCCGGATCGGGCACGACGCCAGCGCACTGGACCTGCTGCCCGGCGGCCCGACCGTGGTGGTCACCACGCACGCCGCGATCCCGAAGGACAACCCCGAGCTGGTCGCCGCGGCGGCCCGCGGCGTCCCGGTGATCCTGCGGCCGGCGGTGCTGGCCTCGTTGATGCACGGGCACCGCACCCTGTTGGTCGCGGGCACCCACGGCAAGACGTCCACCACCTCGATGCTGGTGGTCGCGTTGCAGCACTGCGGCCTGGACCCGTCGTTCGCGGTCGGCGGCGAGCTGAACGAGGCGGGCACCAACGCGCACCACGGTTCCGGTGACGTCTTCGTCGCGGAGGCGGACGAGAGCGACGGGTCGCTGCTGCAGTACGACCCGAACGTCGTGATCGTCACCAATGTGGAGGCGGACCACCTCGACTACTTCGGCACCACCGAGGCGTACGAGCAGGTCTTCGACGACTTCGCCGACCGGATCGAGCCCGGCGGCCTGCTCGTGGCGTGCCTGGACGACCCCGGGTCGGCGGCGCTGGCCGAGCGGGTGGTCGCGCGCGACCTGCCGGTGCGGGTGCTCGGCTACGGCACCGGCGAGCAGGAAACGGCTGGTGACGTGCCACTCGGCGCGCGGATGCTCAGCTGGGAGGCCCGCGACGTCGGCGGGCTCGCGGAGGTCCAGCTCTCGGGCGAGAGCGGCACCCGCACCCTCCGGCTGGCGGTCCCCGGACGGCACATGGCGCTGAACGCGCTGGGTGCGATCCTGGCCGCGCGGGAGGTCGGTGCCCCGGTCGACGAGATCTTCGAGGGCCTCGGCGGCTTCGGCGGCGTCCACCGCCGGTTCCAGCACACGGGCCGGGAGAACGGCGTCCGGGTGTTCGACGACTACGCCCACCACCCGACGGAGGTGCGCGCCGTGCTCGGCGCCGCCGCCGAACTGGTCCGGCCCGGCGGCGAGCCGGCCCGCGGTCGGGTGATCGTGGTGTTCCAGCCGCACCTGTACTCGCGCACCGTCGCGTTCGCCGAGGAGTTCGGCGCCGCCCTCGACCTCGCCGACGAGGTGGTCGTCCTCGACGTCTACGGCGCCCGCGAGGAACCGCTGCCCGGGGTGTCCGGCGCGCTCGTCGCCCAGTTCGTGACCCGGCCCGTGCACTACCAGCCGGACCTGTCGGCGGCGCCGCGGCAGGTCGCCGGGCTGGCCCGCGCCGGCGACGTCGTGATCACCATGGGCGCCGGTGACGTGACGATGCTCGGCAAGGAGATCCTCAGCGCGCTCGCCGCGTCGCCCACCCGCTCCCGCCTGCCCGACGCCGGACAGCCGCGGGACGGGTCGTGACCGGCGGCGCGGCCGCCCGGACCGGGAGCAGGACGCGACCGCCCCGGGAGCGTCGCACCACCCGCACCCCGCGTCCGGCCCCGCGGCGGGTCGCGCGGGTGCGCAACCGCAAGCCGCTGCTCCTGGCGGCGCTGGGTGTGGTCGTCCTGGTCGCGCTCGGCGCGGTGGCCTGGTTCACCCCGCTGCTCTCGGCGCGCACCATCGAGGTCGTCGGGAACGTCGGGGTGCCGGCCGAGGAAGTCCTTGCGGCCCTTGCGGTCCCGGTCGGCACGCCGCTCCTGCAGGTGGACACCGGCGGCGCGGCGAACCGGATTGCGGGGATCGCCAAGGTGGACCAGGCCCGGGTCGAACGGGTCTACCCGTCGACCGTGCGGGTGACGGTCGTCGAACGGACGCCCGCCGTGTTCTACGACGCGCCGGAGGGGACCCGCCTGATGGACGGGGGCGGCGTCTCCTACTCGATCGAACCCGCACCGCCCGGGGTGCCGCGGCTGAAGGTCTCCACGCCCGGGCACGACGACCCCGCGACCCTGGACGCGTTGACCGCCCTGAACTCGATGCCGGCGCCGCTGCGCGGGCAGGTGACGGAGATTTCGGCGGCGACGCTGTCCGACATCCGGGTGACGCTGGCCGACGGCCGACAGTTGTTGTGGGGGAGCGCAAATGCCTCCGAGCACAAGGCCGCGATCGCGTTGCCGCTGCTCGGCCAGCCCGGGCAGCTGTACGACGTGTCCAGCCCCGACCTGCCGACGATCAGGTAGCCGGTGGGCGTGACCTGTGCACAAATCGCCGCGCTGTTCGGCGCGCCTGCTGGCACATTGTCGTCGCCGTGCATACCGTCACGCACTAGTCAGCAACTTGACATAACTCTAAGCCTATGGTTGAGGTTGAGGGTTTTTCCCGCAACACGACGCCACCGGTGGCACCAGCTTGACCGTTAACACCGGAAACACCAGTAACGTCAACGTCAGTAACGTCAGCACCACAAGTACACGTCAGCATCGCCAGGCATCCCGAGCGCGATTCACACACACGGAAGGCGAAAGCCAATGACGCCCCCGCACAACTACCTCGCCGTTATCAAGGTCGTCGGCATCGGCGGCGGCGGTGTCAACGCGGTCAACCGCATGATCGAACAGGGACTCAAGGGAGTCGAGTTCATCGCGGTCAACACCGACGCACAGGCGCTGCTCATGAGTGACGCCGACGTCAAGCTCGACGTCGGCCGGGAACTGACCCGCGGCCTCGGGGCCGGCGCGGATCCGGAGGTCGGCCGCAAGGCCGCCGAGGACCACAAGGACGAGATCGAGGAGGTCCTCAAGGGGGCCGACATGGTCTTCGTCACCGCGGGCGAGGGTGGTGGCACCGGCACCGGTGGCGCACCCGTCGTCGCGAGCATCGCCCGCAAGCTCGGCGCGCTCACCGTCGGCGTGGTCACCCGCCCGTTCTCCTTCGAGGGCAAGCGCCGCGGCGGCCAGGCCGACAGCGGCATCCAGTCGCTGCGCGAGTCCTGCGACACCCTCATCGTGATCCCCAACGACCGGCTGCTGCAGCTGGGCGACGCCGCCGTCAGCCTGATGGACGCGTTCCGCTCGGCCGACGAGGTGCTGCTCAACGGCGTCCAGGGCATCACCGACCTGATCACCACCCCGGGCCTGATCAACGTGGACTTCGCGGACGTCAAGGGCGTGATGTCCGGTGCGGGCAGCGCGCTGATGGGCATCGGCTCCTCGCGCGGTGAGGGACGCGCCATCAAGGCCGCCGAGTCGGCGATCAACTCGCCGCTGCTCGAGGCCTCGATGGAGGGTGCGCGCGGCGTGCTGCTGTCGATCGCCGGCGGCTCGGACCTCGGTCTGTTCGAGATCAACGAGGCCGCCTCGTTGGTCCAGGAGGCGGCGCACATCGACGCGAACATCATCTTCGGCACCGTCATCGACGACTCGCTGGGCGACGAGGTCCGGGTCACGGTCATCGCGGCCGGCTTCGACGGCGGCACCCCGGTGCGGCGTCCGGCCGAGCAGGTCGCGGCGGTCGGACGCGGAGCCATCGGCGTCGGCCGGGCCGGCGAGATCGGCCGCTCGGCGGCCGCCCCCGTCGAGGAGCCGGTCAGCCCCCCGCCCGCGCGGGAGACCGCCGAGCCTCGCGAGCAGCCCAAGGAGGCCCGCGAGATGGGCGGGTTCCGTGATCTCGGCGGATCCGCTCTCCCGCCGATCCCGGTCAGCGCGAACCGGGCCCCCGCTCCCGTGGTCGACGAAGACGACGGCGACGTCGACGTGCCGGACTTCATGCGTCGGTGAGTGCCGCGGTACGGGTTCGCCGGGTGGTCACCTCGCGAACCGGGGGCGTCTCGGTTGCCCCTTACGACTCGTTCAACCTGGGCGACCACGTCGGTGACGACCCGGCCGCGGTCGACGCCAACCGGCGTCGGCTCGCGGCCGGGATCGGCCTGCCCTTCGAGCGTGTGGTGTGGATGGAACAGATCCACAGCCGTAACGTCACCGTGGTCGACGGCCCGGTCGACGGGGTGGTGGAGGCGACCGACGCGCTGGTCACGGACGTGCCCAACCTGGCGTTGGTGACGCTCAGCGCGGACTGTGTCCCGGTGCTGCTCTCCGACGACGAGGCGGGTGTGATCGCCGCCGTGCACGCGGGCCGGGTCGGGGCGCGAATCGGCATCGTGCCCCGGGTGCTCGACGCGATGGTCGCCAAGGGCGCCGCCGTCGAGCGCATCGGTGCGTTTCTCGGACCCGCGGCCAGCGGCCRGCAGTACGAGGTGCCCGCCGCCATGCGCGCGGACGTCGAGAGGCACCTTCCCGGCAGCGCCAGCAAGACCGTCAGGGGCACGCCCGGACTGGACCTGCGGGCCGGCCTGCGTCGGCAGTTGCTCGCCGCCGGGGTGTCGGGCGTGGCGGAGGACCCCCGCTGCACCATCGAGGACCGCGCGCTCTTCAGCCACCGCCGGGAGGGCCGCACGGGCCGGCTGGCCGGGGTGATCTGGATGGAGTCGACGAGGGGTGCCTGAGATCGATCCGGCGCGGCGGGCGTCGGTCGCGTCGGCGCTGGCCGAGGTGCGGGCCCGGCTCGACCGGGCCTGCGACGACGTCGGCCGCGACCGCGCCGACGTGCAGTTGCTGCCGGTGACCAAGTTCTTCCCCGCGTCCGACGCGGCGATCCTGTACGGACTGGGCTGCCGGGAGTTCGGCGAGTCCCGCGAGCAGGAGGCCACGGCCAAGGTCGCGGAGTTCGCCGACCTGCTGGCGTCAGCCGGTACCGGCGAGGGCGCCGATGCGGTTCGCTGGCACATGATCGGCAGCCTGCAGCGAAACAAGGCGCGGGCGGTCGCCCGGTGGGCCTATGCGATCCACTCGGTGGACAGCGTCCGGCTCGTCGACGCGCTGTCGCGGGCCGCCTCGGCCGCACTGGCCGAGGGGGAGCGTCAGGAGCCGCTGCGAGTGCTGCTGCAGGTGAGCCTGGACGGGGACCCGGCACGTGGCGGCGTGCGGGGGCACGAGCTGACGGAACTGGCCGCGCGGACCGAGGATGCCGACGGCCTGGAGCTGGCCGGACTGATGGCGGTGCCGCCCCTGGGTGCCGACCCGGAGCGGGCGTTCGAGACGCTGGCCGGCGTGCACCGGGACCTGCTGCGGGAGCACCCCCGGGCCACCGCGCTGTCGGCGGGGATGACCGGCGACCTCGAAGCGGYCGTCCGGTACGGTTCCACCTGCGTGCGTGTCGGAACCGCCCTGTTGGGTTCGCGCCCGATAACCTCGTATTGATCGGCGTCCGGCCCGATTGTCCACCACGCCAAAGGAAGGTCGATTGATGAGCACTCTGCACAAGTTCAAGGCTTACTTCGGCATGGTCCCACTCGACGACTACGAGGACGACTACCTCGAGGAGCCGCGGCGTTCGGCTCGCGCCGACCGTTACGAGGACGGTGTCGAGCGTGGCTACGACGACGGCTACGACGCGCGCGAGGACCTGGACCCGGTCGACCGTCAGCCCGCACCACGCCGGATGGAGCCCCTGCCCACCCGCACCACCCCCCGGCCCGGCGCCGGCGTCGGTGCCCGTACCACCACCACTCGCGGCTCGCTGGCCGTCGACGCGCGGACCGAGGCCCGCATCGACGCCCGCCGCGCACCAATCTTCGACGAGGGCGGACCACTGTCCAAGATCACCACGCTGCGTCCCCGTGACTACGGGGAGGCGCGCATCATCGGCGAACGCTTCCGCGACGGGACTCCCGTCATCATGGACCTGGTGGAGATGAGCAACGCGGACGCCAAGCGTCTCGTCGACTTCGCGGCCGGACTGGCCTTCGCGCTGCGCGGTTCGTTCGACAAGGTCGCCACAAAGGTGTTCCTGCTCTCACCTGCGGACATCGACGTGTCGGCGGAGGAGCGCCGGCGGATCGCCGAAAACGGCTTCTACAACCAGAAGTAGCTGATTTTGCCGGGGAGTAGTAGGGCGACGCTGCCGAACCTCGTTTTGATTGGTTCGGTCGCGTCAGGCAAAGTGATGGAGTGCCCTTGTTCGCGGTGATCTACTTCCTGCTGTTCGTTTTCTGGCTGCTACTGATCGGACGCATCGTCGTCGAGTTCATCCGGACATTCGCCCGAGATTGGCGACCCACCGGCATTGTGGTGGTCATTCTCGAGGCCATATTTACAGTCACAGATCCTCCGATCCGGCTGCTTCGGCGGCTTATTCCGACGGTTAACCTCGGCGGAGTTCGGTTGGATCTTTCAATCATGGTCTTGCTATTCATCGTGTTCATCCTGATGCAGGTCGTTCAAGGGCTTGCAGCATGATGAGCACGGCTTGGGGACTAGCGCAGTCGACGGGTCCGGTGTGACAGAATGGACCAGTCTTGCAGTGTGAATGTTACATCCAGCACCGTATGCGCTATAACTGAATGCTTGCTAGACCGCCAACAGACGCGTGAAGGGATCCTTCCATGCCGCTGACACCAGCTGATGTGCACAACGTCGCGTTCAGCAAGCCTCCGATCGGAAAGCGGGGCTACAACGAGGACGAGGTAGATGCCTTCCTCGACCTTGTCGAGCAGGAGCTCTCGCGCCTGATCGAGGAGAACGCCGACTTGCGCCAGCGCGTCGGTGAGCTCGACCAGGAGCTCGCGGACGCCAAGAAGGCCCCGCGTCAGGCAGGCCCTGCTCCCGCGGCCCCCGAGCCGGCCCGGATCGTCGAGCCGCCCAAGCCGGTGCCCGCTCCCGTCGTCGCGGCCCCGGTCGCCCCGGCAGCACCCCCCGCGCGCGGTGGCAACACCGAAGAGGCGAACCTGCAGGCCGCGAAGATCCTGGGCCTGGCACAGGAGATGGCCGACCGCCTCACCGGCGACGCGAAGACCGAGTCCGAGCAGCTGCTCACCAACGCTCGCACCAACTCCGAGCAGCTGGTCGGCGACGCGCGGACCCGTTCCGAGGCGATGATCACCGACGCCCGGCAGAAGTCCGAGGCGCTGCTCGCCGACGCCCAGACCCGCTCCGAGACGCAGCTGCGTCAGGCCAAGGAGAAGGCCGACGCCCTGCAGGCGGACGCCGAGAAGAAGCACACCGAGATCATGGCCACCATCAACCAGCAGCGCAGCGTGCTGGAGGGCCGGATCGAGCAGCTCAAGACCTTCGAGCGCGAGTACCGGGTGCGGCTCAAGTCCTACCTGGAGTCGCAGCTGCAGGAGCTCGAGCAGCGCGGTTCGGCGGTCCCGGTCGACGGCGGCCAGGAGGCCTTCGGCGGCGCCAAGGGAAGCAACTGATCGGCACCGGCTAGCGCTCGGTCCGGCCCAGTCCCTAGGGGTGTGTGGTGCTTGTACTGACGCTCGTGATGGCCGCGGTGGGGTTCCTCCTGCTGGTGGTCTCGCTACTGACCGGATCCGTCGTGTGGGCCTGGGGATGCATCGTGGTCTGCGTCGCCGGCGCGGTGTTGCTGCTTGTGAGCTCGCTCCGCAGCAACTCCGCGCCGCGCGCAGGCGGCGGCACCCACCGCTCGCTGCCGACGGAGCGATTTGACGAGCCCGACTAGAATCGGGCCACAGCAGTACGGCGACGATCCGGCCATCACCGGGGAGCCTTCGGAAGAACGGCGCCAGCGGCGGCATGCCCCCGCGAACGCCCAGTAGAACCGAACGGGTGGGCCCGTCACAGCCCGGTACGAGAGGTCCGGACGGCCACGGCCGTCCCGGGCAAGCGGGGTGGTACCGCGGCCGCGGCGCAGAGGCGTCGTCGGTCGTCCCCGTGCCAGCACGGGCACGAGGGAGTACTGAGTTGACTGACGCCACTTATCCGCTGGTGGACCTCGGCGGTGGCAAGGCCACTGCCGGCGTCCGGTTCCCGGACCTCGAGCAGCGGGTCCTCGCCGAGTGGGAGGCGGACGACACCTTCCGGGCATCCGTGGCGAACCGCGCCGACGCGCCGGAGTTCGTCTTCTACGACGGCCCGCCCTTCGCCAACGGCCTGCCGCACTACGGCCACCTGCTCACCGGGTACGTCAAGGACCTGGTCCCGCGCTTCCAGACCATGCGCGGCAAGCGCGTCGAGCGCCGGTTCGGCTGGGACTGCCACGGACTGCCCGCCGAGCTCGAGGCGGAGAAGCAGCTCGGCATCAAGGACAAGTCCGAGATCGAGACGATGGGCCTGGCCGAGTTCAACGCCGCCTGCAAGTCCTCGGTGCTCCGCTACACCGACGAGTGGCGCGACTACGTCACCCGGCAGGCGCGCTGGGTCGACTTCGACAACGACTACAAGACCCTCGACCTGGACTTCATGGAGTCGGTCATGTGGGCGTTCAAGGAACTCCACGACAAGGGCCTGATCTACCAGGGCTTCCGGGTGCTGCCGTACAGCTGGTACGAGCAGACCCCGCTGTCGAACCAGGAGACCAAGCTCGACGACGCGTACAAGATGCGTCAGGACCCGGCGGTCACGGTCGACATGGTGATCACCGCGCCTGGTTCTCCGCTGGACGGCGCGAACGCGCTGATCTGGACCACCACGCCCTGGACGCTGCCGTCCAACCTGGCGATCGCGGTGCACCCCGACGTCGACTACGTGCATGTCGCCGGCGCCGAGGGCAAGACCTACCTGCTCGCCGCGGCCCGCGTCGGCCACTACGGGCGTGAGCTCGGCGAGGCGCCCGAGGTGCTCGGCGAGTACAAGGGGTCGGACCTGGTCGGTCTCGACTACGCGCCGCCGTTCGACTTCTTCCACGGCCCGGGCAAGGGCCACGAGAACGCGCACCGGGTGCTCTCCGCCGACTACGTCACCACCGAGTCGGGAACCGGGATCGTCCATCTCGCACCGGCTTTCGGTGAGGAGGACATGGATGTCGCCGCGGCAAACGGCATCGAGATCGTGCAGCCGCTCGACGCGGGCGGCAAGTTCACGTCGATGGTGCCGCCGTACGAGGGCCTGCAGGTCTTCGACGCGAACCCGGTGATCATCAAGGACCTCAAGGCAGCCGGAAAGCTGTTGCGGCACGAGACGATCGAGCACTCCTACCCGCACTCGTGGCGGTCGGGCCAGCCGCTGATCTACATGGCGGTGCCGTCCTGGTTCGTCGCCGTGACCAAGTTCCGGGACCGGATGGTCGAGCTGAACCAGGAGATCACCTGGGTGCCCGAGCACATCCGCGACGGCCAGTTCGGCAAGTGGCTCGAGGGTGCCCGCGACTGGAACATCAGCCGGAACCGCTACTGGGGCAGCCCGATTCCCGTCTGGGTCTCGGACGATCCGGCGTACCCGCGGACCGACGTGTACGGATCGCTCGACCAGATCGAGGCCGACTTCGGCGTGCGGCCGACGGACCTGCACCGGCCGGTCATCGACGACCTGGTCCGTCCGAACCCGGACGACCCGACCGGCAAGTCGATGATGCGCCGCGTCCCGGAGGTGCTGGACTGCTGGTTCGAGTCCGGTTCGATGCCGTACGCGCAGGTGCACTACCCCTTCGAGAACAAGGACTGGTTCGACGGCGGCAACGGGCAGGAGGGTCACAACCCGGGCGACTTCATCGTCGAGTACAACGGCCAGACCCGTGGCTGGTTCTACACGCTGCACGTGCTGGCGACCGCGCTCTTCGACCGTCCGGCGTTCAAGACCGTTGCGGCACACGGCATCGTGCTCGGCGACGACGGCCTCAAGATGAGCAAGTCCAAGGGCAACTACCCGGACGTCAACGAGGTGTTCGACCGCGACGGCTCCGACGCCATGCGGTGGTTCCTGATGTCCTCGCCCATCCTGCGCGGCGGCAACCTGGTCGTCACCGAGCAGGGCATCCGTGAGGGCTCCCGGCAGGCACTGATGCCGCTGTGGAACGCGTGGAGCTTCCTGCAGCTGTACGCGGGCAAGCCCGGACAGTGGCGCACCGATTCGCCGAACGTGCTCGACAAGTACATCCTGGCGAAGCTGTCCGCCACCCGTGACGCGATCACCGACGCGCTCGAGGTCAACGACATCGCGGGTGCCTGCGACGAGCTGCGGACCTTCTGCGACGCGCTGACCAACTGGTACGTGCGCCGGTCCCGGTCGCGGTTCTGGGACGAGGACCGCGACGCCATCGACACCCTGCACACCGTGCTCGAGGTCGTGACCCGCCTCGCGGCCCCGCTGTTGCCGTTGGTGACCGAGGTGATCTGGCGTGGGCTCACCGGCGGCCGTTCGGTGCACCTCACCGACTGGCCCGAGGCCACTGACCTGCCGTCCGATCCCGAGCTGGTCGAGGCGATGGACGAGGTCCGTTCGGTCTGCTCGACGGTGCTCGGCCTGCGCAAGGCGCAGAACCTGCGGGTGCGGTTGCCGCTGCCCGAGGTGACCGTCGCGGCGGCGGACGCGGAGCGGCTGCGTCCGTTCCTCGGCATCATCGCCGACGAGGTCAACGTCAAGAAGGTCGACCTGACCGAGGACGTGGACGTCCACGGCAAGTTCGAGCTCGTCGTCAACGCGCGGGCGGCGGGCCCGCGTCTCGGCAAGGACGTGCAGACGGTGATCAAGGCGGTCAAGGCGGGGGACTGGTCGGAGGTGGACGGTGTCGTGACGGCCGCCGGCATCGCGCTGCTCCCGTCCGAGTACACCCAGCGCCTGGTCGCCGCCGAGCCCGAGTCCACCGCGGCCCTGCCGGAGAACGCGGGCCTGGTGGTCCTCGACTCCGCGGTCACCGAGGAGCTCGAGGCCGAGGGCTGGGCGAAGGACCGGATCCGCGAACTGCAGGACGCCCGCCGCGCGGCCGGCCTGGAGATCTCGGACCGGATCGTCGTCACGCTGCAGGTGCCCGAGGACCGGCTGGACTGGGCCGCTCGGCACCGCGACCTCATCGCGGGCGAGGTGCTGGCGACCACGCTCGAGCTCGGCGAGGTCGGCGGCCCCGACGCGGTCGACCTGGGCGAGGGTGTCCGGGTCGTCATCGCCAAGGCGTGAGGTGTGCCGGTGCCCCYTTGTCGGGGCACCGGCGTAGCTTGCAACGCATGAGCACCAGCAAGGAGACGGTCGCGTACGTCCTGGGGCAGCTCGAGCCCCTGGACGTGCGCGCCCGCGCGATGTTCGGCGAGTACGGGCTGTACTGCGACGAGAAGATGGTCGCGCTGATCTGCAACGACACCGTCTTCGTGAAGCCGACGGCGGTCTCGGGTGACTACCTCGACGCGTCGGCGCTCGCCCCGCCGTACCCGGGCGCGAAGGACCATCTCGCGATTCCCGGGGACCGGCTCGAGGACGCCGACTGGCTGCACGCGTTCGTCCAGCGCACCGCGGACGTCCTGCCCCAGCCGAAGAAGAAGCCGAAGAAGCCGACACCGTGATGAGGCCCACACCGCTGTGACCAGACCGCCCACGTCCCGACGGTGGGTGCTGCACCTCGACATGGACGCGTTCTTCGCCTCCGTCGAACAGCTGACCCGTCCCACCCTGCGCGGTCGGCCCGTGCTCGTCGGCGGGGCGGGCGGGCGCGGGGTGGTCGCGGGCGCCAGCTACGAGGCACGCGCCTTCGGCGCCCGGTCCGCGATGCCGATGCACCAGGCCCGACGGCTGGTCGGGGCGGGCGCGGTGGTGCTGCCGCCACGCGGGCGGCTGTACTCGACGATGAGCACGGCGGTGTTCGACGCGCTGCGGACCCGGATGCCGGTTCTCGAGATGCTCTCGCTGGACGAGGCGTTCGGGGAGCCGCCGGAACTCGCCGACGCCGACGCCGACGAGGTCCGCGAGTTCGCCGAGCAACTACGCGCCCTGATACTCGACCGCACCGGCCTGGTCGCCTCGATCGGCGCCGGGGCCGGCAAGCAGATCGCGAAGATCGCCTCGGGTCTGGCCAAGCCGGACGGCGTCCGGGTGGTTACCCCGGACGAGCAGGGACCGCTGTTCGAGGCACTGCCGGTGCGCAAGCTGTGGGGGATCGGACCGGTGGCGGACGACAAGCTGCGCCGGCTCGGCATCGACACCATCGGCGCGCTGGCCGCCACCTCCGAGACGGAGGTGGTCTCGGTCCTCGGGGCGACGGTCGGCCCGAGCCTGCACCGGCTGGCCCGCGGCATCGACGACCGCCCGGTGGCCGAGCGTGCCGACGCCAAGCAGGTCAGCGCGGAGACGACCTTCGCTGTGGACCTGGTGACCCTGGACCAGCTGCGGGCCGCGGTGGAACAGACCGGTGCCAGCGCACACGGCCGGCTGCTGCGCGACGGCCGGGCCGCCCGGACCGTGGTGCTCAAGCTGAGGAAGTCGGACATGTCGATCGTGACCCGGTCGGCGACCCTGCCGTACGCGACCGCGGACCGGGAGACCCTGGTGGCGACCGCGCAGCGACAGGTGATCGACCCGCGGGAGATCGGCCCGGTGCGCCTGGTCGGGGTGTCGCTCGGCGGGCTGTCCGCGGTGCGTCAGGGCTCGCTGTTCCCGGACCTGGACCGGGGTGAGGCGCCCGCGGCCGAATCGGACGAGACCGACATTGTGAGACTCGACACAACCGTGCCGACGGCGCCGGCGCCGGCGCCGGCGCCGGTAGCGTCGGCGTCGACTTCGACGTGGCGTCCGGGCCAGGACGTGGCCCACAGCGAGTTCGGTCACGGCTGGGTGCAGGGCTGCGGCCACGGGGTCGTCACGGTCCGGTTCGAGACCCGCTCGACCGGTCCTGGGCAGGCGCGGACGTTCGCGGAGGCGGACGAGGCGCTCGCCCCGGCGGACCCGGAGGCCAGCCTGCTGTGAGGCCGTCGTTTAGGAACCCCTTATTTTGTTCCTGTTAACTATCGTGACAGGTGAAGTGTTCAACTGATGAAAAGGACAAGCAATTGATGCTCCGCAAGACCCTCGTTGCCGGTGTCGCCGTCGCGGCCGCACTCACCCTGGGCGCGTGCAGCTCTGACGGTGGAGACACCCCCAAGACGTCGACCAAGGCCGCGGCCGCCACGACCACCGCGGTCGACGATTCCTTCCCGCCGGCGCCCACCGCCGCCGAGCTGAACGCCATGCTGGTCAAGGGCCTCGACCCGGCCACCCCGGAGGCCGTGAAGGTCACCCTCGTGCAGGACGGCGAGTCCGATCCCGGACTGTTCGGCCAGGTCGCCGCGGCCGCGACCGCCGCGAACGCCAAGGTCACCGTCGTGGACCCGATCCTCGACAACGGCGACGGCACCCTGACCGCGACCGTCAACATGGACATCGGCGGCCAGGTCAACCCGGGCACCGCCGGCTTCGTGGTCGAGAACGGCCAGTGGAAGCTGTCCAAGGAGTACGCCTGCAACATCGTCAAGCTCGCGAGCCTGACCTCGCCTGCCTGCGTCTGACACCAGCGCCAGTAGCGACAACCGAATGCCGGCACCCCGCACGGGGTGCCGGCATTCGGCCGTCCGGGGCTCTAGACCCCGGCGCGCAGCCGGTTGACCGCGGCCGCGGCGAGTCCCGCCAGTACCTCGGGCTCGACGGGCTGCTGACCGGTGGCGACCACCTGCACCACCGTGGGGCCGACCACGGCGACCACCACGTCCGAGGTCATCGTGAAGCCCTCGCTGGTGGTGACCAGCCGGACCGCGGTGGACGCGTCGCCGACGGAAGGCTGCTCGAGCCCGCCGAGCCGGTACTGCACGGCGACGCCGTCGGCGTCGGTGCCGCGGTACTCGGCGCAGGAGGCCAGCGTCGCCTGCAGGCGGGCGAAGGCCTGGGCGGCGCCGTCGCCCGCGTAGCTGGCGGCGTCGGTGTCGATGCTCGCGAAGTCGGGTCCGCTGAACCGCGACGCGGCCCGGGTGGTCGCGCCCGGTGACTGGTCCGCCACCTCGCGCAGCACCCCGGCGCAGACCTGCGGATCGGTGCTCGACCTGTCCGTTTCCGATCCGGCGGCAGCATCCTCGGGCAGCGGGGGCAGGCCGAGGTCCCGCACCGGGTCCGGCAGAACGGCGAAACCGGCCGGCAGCTGGCCGGTGGTCAGCAGTGCCGCCTGCAGCCTGGCCTCGTCGGTGATCGGCGCCGCTCCGGGGTTCGGGGGTGCGGCGACGGGCGCGGGCAGCGGCGCCAGCGACGACTCAGCGCCCGATGCCGCGCCACCCGGGGAGGTGCCGCAGCCGGTCAGCAGTACCGCCGCCGCCGACAGTGCCGCGACGAGGACGGGTCCGCGCGGCGTCACGGCGCCGACCACGTGACCGTGCTGGTGGTGCTCTGCCGGAGCCGCGTGGTGCTGTTCGGGTCGCTGTAGGTCTGCTCGCCGCCGACGGTCACGGTGCCGTCGACCGGCAGCGGGACGCCGAGGTCGAGGTCGAGGGTGCCGGTGCCCGCCATCGAATAGGTGTCGACGTTGAGGGCGCCGGCCTCCCCGGGCAGGTCCCACACCGTCGAGTTCGGGGTCTGGTTGACCGAGACGTCCACGGTGAGCCGGTCGCCGTCCCGCTCACGGAGGGTGGCCGTGGTGGTCTGGTTCAGTGCGATGCCGCTCATCACCTGCTGCTGCATGGTCCACACCGCGCCGACGCCGATCTCTGCGTCCGGGAAGGCCACCGTGCGGTACACGGCCTGGTAGAACGCCTGCTCGATCGCGGAGCGGGCGATGTCCCGCGAGTCCGGTGCGGGGGTGAGCCGGAGGGCGGTGATCGCTCCCGACGGCTGCATGGTCAGTCCGGCCTTCGAACCCTCGCTGGCGCGCAGTGCGTCCTCGAGCCGGGGGTCCGGGGCGGTCATCTCGCCGAGCGTCAGGTCCACCGAGAAGGCCGGGTCGGTCTGTCCACCCGGCACCCGTGCGGTCAGGTCGGTGGTGACCGCAGGGGTGGAGAAGTCCTGCTGCGGCTGCGCGTCGATCTGTTGGTACACAGTCGAACTGGTCACCAGCCGGGCGTGCTGGTCGGCGTCGGGGCGCGGGCGGAACGTCACCTTCTGCCGCGGCTCCGCGCCCGCGTCGAGCACCGACGTCGTGATCGCGGAGACCGGCACGGTGGTCTCCTTGGTGGTGGACTGGGCGATGACCGCGGGTGCCGGGTCCTCGCCGCTTCCACACCCGGAGACGAAGGCCGCCACGGTGAGGGTCGCGGCGACGAGGGCAGTGCGGACCGCCACGACGGGGGAGGGGCTGGACCGAATACAGAACACAGGCACCCGACCAGGTTAGCGACGGCGGGTGGGATGCGGCCGCGGATGCCGCGGTAAGGGATGATGGCGGTGTGAGTAGAGCGGAAAAAGCGGAGAACCCCGGGGCCGGGGCGAGCGAAGCGGCGGGGGGAGTAGCTGCCGCGCAGGCGCCGCTGCGGATGCGGATGCTGGTGGCGATCGCCGCGACGATCCTGGTGCTGGACCTGGTGACCAAGGTCATCGCGGTGCGGTTCATCGATCCCGGCGACCCGATCGAGGTGGTCGGCGACGTGGTGCGACTGACCCTGATCCGCAACCCCGGTGCGGCCTTCTCGATGGCCACCGGGATGACCTGGCTGCTGACCCTGGTGGCGATCGGCGTGGTGGTCGGCGTCGTCAAGATCGGGCGGACCATGCGGTCGCCGTGGTGGGCGCTGGGCCTGGGCCTGGTGCTCGGCGGCGCGCTGGGCAACCTGATCGACCGGCTGTTCCGGGCGCCCGGACCGCTGCAGGGCCACGTCGTCGACTTCGTGTCGGTGGGCTGGTGGCCGGTGTTCAACGTCGCCGACTCGGCGATCGTCTGCGGCGCGATCCTGTTGGTCGCGCTCACGCTGTTCGGGCTGAACCCGGACGGCACCCGTGGCGACGACACGGCACACACCAACGCGTCGGACGGCAGCGCCGCCGACGCACCCGAGGGGAATTCTTGATGCGCGAGACACGATCGATGCCGGTGCCCGACGGGTTGGAGGGCATGCGGGTCGACGCCGGTCTGGCCCGGCTGCTCGGACTGTCCCGGACCGCGGTGGCGGCTCTCACCGACGAGGGCGCGGTGCTGATCGACGGCTCGGCGGTCGGCAAGTCCGACCGGCTGCCGTCGGGTGCCTGGCTGGAGGTGGAGCTGCCGGAGCCGGCACGCCCGCTGACCGTCGAGGCCCAGCCGGTAGAGGGCATGAACATCCTGTACGCCGACGACGACATCGTCGCGGTGGACAAGCCGGTCGGTGTCGCCGCGCACGCGAGCGTCGGCTGGACGGGGCCCACCGTGGTCGGCGGACTGGCCGCGGCCGGGTACCGCATCTCCACCTCCGGTGCGCACGAGCGTCAGGGCATCGTGCACCGGCTCGACGTCGGCACCTCCGGGGTGATGGTGGTGGCGACCAGTGAGCGGGCGTACACGGTGCTCAAGCGGGCGTTCAAGCAGCGCACCATCGACAAGCGGTACCACGCCCTGGTCCAGGGTCATCCGGACCCGAGCAGCGGCACCATCGACGCGCCGATCGGCAGGCACCGCAGCAACGACTGGAAGTTCGCGGTCACCGCGGACGGCAAGCCCAGCGTCACGCACTACGACACGGTGGAGGCGTTCCAGGCGGCCAGCCTGCTCGACGTCCACCTCGAGACCGGCCGCACCCACCAGATCCGGGTGCACTTCGCGGCGCTGCGCCATCCCTGCTGCGGGGACCTGACGTACGGCGCCGACCCGCGGCTCGCGGAGCGGCTCGGTCTCGAGCGGCAGTGGCTGCACGCCCGGCAGCTCGGCTTCGCGCACCCGGCGGACGGCCGCTGGATCGAGATCACCAGCGAGTACCCGAAGGACCTCCAGCACGCCCTCGAAGTACTGCGGAGTGCGTGACCGGACGCGGTCGGCGGCGACCGCCGGCTGCGTCCTTGCGCTGGTGGCGCTGGTGGTGGTGCTCGGCGTGCTGAACCCGCCACAACGCCCGCCCGTCGGCACGGACCGGCTCGGCCCGGACTCCGGCGAGCCGGTGGCGCAGTACCTGGACCGGGCCGCGGCCGGCCTCGCCGACCTGGACACGGGCACCGCCACCGCCGAGCACTGGGCGCTGGTGTCGTTGACGACCGAACGCACGGCACCCGACGCCTACCGGCTGGCGTCCGGGGTGCGGGTGTCGGAACTGCTGTTCCGGGTCCCGCTGGACCGGGTCCAGACCCCGCTGGTCGTGGTCGGGGTCGCCGGCGAGCGGTCCGCGGCCCGTGCCGCGGCCGTGGCGGCCGGGCGGATGCAGGGCAGCGCCGGCGAATGGGACCGGCAGGCTCAGATCGACGCGGTCTCCGCGGCGCGGCTGTCCGCCGACTGTGCCTGCGTGGTCGGACTGACCGTGCGGGGCGACCCCGCGTCGCTGCGGGCGCTCGCGGCCACCCCGGGGGTGCGGTCCGTCGAGGCGCTGCCCGCGGACGCCGTCTTCGGCCGCTTCGCCGTCGTCCCGCTGCTGCCCGGGCAGACCGACACCGTGACCCCGGGCCCGGACGACGGGGAGGTACCCGGCCGGTGAGGACCTCCCCGCCCGGTCAGTCCTGTTCGGTGTGCTTGCGCAGGAACTCGACGGTCAGCTCCAGCGCACGCCTGCCGTCCTCGTTGTCCAGCTTGAACTGGTACTCGTGGCCGAGTGCCGGCTTGTGGTCGCGCGGGTAGAAGACCGTGGTGACGTCCACTCCGAGGCCGCGCAGCTTCTCGGCGAGCGGCACCGACTGGGTGTCGGTGAGCGGGTCGGCGTTGCCCCCGCTGACGTAGGCCGGCGGGAACTGCTCGGTCACGTGCCGGATCGTGGACATCTGCGCCACGGCGGCCGAGCCGCGCAGGTCCTTGGTGCCGATGTACGACCACGCCAACTGGTCCATCGCCCGGGCGAGGATTCCCGGCCCGCCGACCACCTTCGACATGTCGTAGACACCGCAGTTGAGCACGACGCCGCGCAGCTGGTCGGGGCGCAGCGCGGGGGTGATGCCAACCTCGCGGGCGTAGTCCGGGTTGGTGATCAGCGCCGCGAGCTGGCTCGAGAGCTGGGCCCCGGCCGAGTCGCCCGCCAACACGATCCGCGTCGGGTCCACGTGCAGCCGTTCGGCGTTCGCGACCAGGTAGGCGTGCGCGTCGTTGAGCTGGCGCACGGGGGTGGGGTAGGTCTGGTCCGGGCCGAGTGAGTAGTCGAGCGAGACCACGGTGAAGCCGGCGGCCGCGAGCAGCCGGTAGTAGGGCGCGAAGTCGGTCTTGTGGCAGGAGATCCAGCCGCCGCCGTGGGTCCAGACCACCGTCGGCAGCGGGCCCGC
>NZ_JBFUJP010000071.1:0-25640 GCF_056401315.1 Rhodococcus sp. P4_F5
GTTCGCGGTCGAGGACGGCGTCCGGGCCCCGGCTCGTCTCGACGCCCGGCAGCGGCTGGTAGCTGCCGCCGAAGACGGTGCGCGTCGTGGGCACCGTTGCGACGGCGTAGAAGACCGTGGACACGAACGGGATMCCGAGTCCCGTCGCGGCCAACGCGGCGGCTCCGGGCGCGGTGGCGCCCAGGGCGAGACCGGCCCCGGCCCCCACCAGCGCCAGTCGCACCAGCAGCAGCGCGCCACTGTTGCCGAGGTCCGGCCACAGCGCGGCGAGCAGCGGAACCACCGCCGCCAGCGCGAGTCCGGCGAGCGGGAGCCGCCAGCGCATCGATGCCCGCAGCCCGACCGCGACCGAGAGCACGGCCACCGTCAGCGCGACCCACGGGGCCACGCCGAAATCGGCCACCCCGAGTCGCGGCACCCGCAGGTCCGCCAGCACCGGCGTCGCGGCCGCCGCGATCGCCGTGGCGCCCAACAGGAACCGGCCGTCCGGCCCGTCGGCCATCCGGGCGCACACCTCCGTCGTCACCAGCACCACCGCGACCGACACCGCGATCACCGCCCACGCGGTGGACCTGGAGGCGTCCACCGGCTGCTGCCCGATCCAGGCCAGCAGCAGCCGGTTCGACACCGCGATCGCGACCGCCGAGGCGAGCGCCACTCGCAGTTCGTGCGCGCCGGCCCGCTGGACCCGGCTGCCCTCGTCCCGGACCACGGCGCAGGCGACCGCGCCCGCCCCGGCCGCCGCGAGCAGCCACCAGGACGGCTCGCCGATCACGGACGTGCTGTACGAGACCGCGGCGGACCCGAACACCGGAGCCGCGAGGAACACCACCGTCACGCCGAGGGTCAGCGTCAGCTGGCCCACCCGTCGCCCCCACACCGCCGCCACCGCCGCGCCCAGGATCGCGCCCGCGGCAGCGGTCTTGAGGTAGTGCAGCGCGGTCAGCCCGTCCAGTCCGGCCACCCCCACCACGGCGAACCGGCCACCGACCAGCACCGCGGTAGCCGCCGCCATCGTCGCCCACGCCAGCCGCCGCGACCCTCGGTGCTGCAGCAGCAGGTACACCACCACCGCCAGCACCACCCCCATCGCGACGCCGGTCGGCTGCGCGCTGATGTACCGGTCCAGCTCGCGATCGGACGCGGAGACGGACCAGCGCCCGCCCGGCGGGGCGGTGAGGACGAAGGCGGCCAGTGCGCCGCCGAGCAGTGCGGTCAGCGCGGACAGGGCCGCGCGGGCATCGACAGGCATTTGCCGACGCTAACCGACAGTTGCCGACGGGCGCGCCAATGTCGCGTCGACGCGGCGGGCGTGCCACGATCTTCACGTTCACACACACGCGAGGAGCCGGCATGACATCGATCACCGAAAAGGCCACCACCCTGCTCGGGCTGCACCGGCCCGGCGATCCGGTGATTCTCCCGACCGTGTGGGACGCGTGGTCGGCAGGCCTCGCGCAGCAGGCCGGTTTCCAGGCGCTCACCGTCGGCAGCCATCCGGTCGCCAACTCGCTCGGCAAGCCCGACAACGAGGGAATGAGCTTCGGGGAGGTGATGATCCGCGTCGCGCAGATCACCAACGCCGTGGACCTGCCGGTCTCCGTGGACCTCGAGTCGGGCTACGGACTCGACCCCGACACCCTGATCAACGGGCTGATCGAGGTGGGCGCGGTAGGACTGAACATCGAGGACACCGTGCACCGGGAGGGCGGCCGGCTGCGTGAGGCCCAGGAGCACGCGGACCTGGTCGGCGCGCTGCGCCGGTCCGCGGACGCGTCCGGTGTGCACCTCGTCATCAATGCCCGCACCGACCTGTTCCTCAAGCAGGTCGGCGACGAGGCGGACCGCGTGCAGCGCGCCATCGCGCGGCTGACCCTGGCCGCGGAGGCCGGCGCGGACGTGTTGTACCCCGTCGGGTTCCACACCGACGWGGTGCAGCGGCAGTTGACCGCAGCACTGCCGTTGCCGGTCAACGCGATTGCGGATCCGGTCGCCGGCGACCGGACGAAGCTCGCGGACCTCGGTGTCGGCCGGGTCAGCTTCGGTCCGCTGCTGCAGGGCGCCCTGTCCGCGCACGCGACCGCCCTGCTCGCCCGCTGGCAGTAACGCGAGACGGCGCCCGAGTCCGCCGCGTCCCGACCGGGCGCGGGCTCGGCTAGGTCAGCGCCGGTCGGCGTAGGCCTGCAGGTGGGCGACCTGCTCGGCGTCGAGCGAGGGCCGTACCGCCTCACGGGCCGCGGCGATGTCGGCGACGGTCACGTCGGCGGCGTCCACGCTGCGGCGCATGGCGGCCAGTGCGGCCTCCCGCAGCAGCGCCGCACAGTCCGCGGCGCTGTAGCCCTCCAGGTCGACGGCCAGGGCGTCCAGGTCGACGTCCGACGCGAGCGGTACCGGCCGGCCCGCGGTTCGCAGGATCTCCTTGCGCGCCTCGGCATCCGGCGGCGGCACGAACACCAGGCGCTCGAGGCGTCCGGGGCGCAGCAGCGCGGGATCGATCAGGTCCGGGCGGTTGGTGGCGCCGAGCACCACCACGTCGCGCAGCGGTTCGATGCCGTCGAGCTCGGTCAGCAGCGCCGCGACCACCCGGTCGCTCACCCCGGAGTCGGACGACTGCCCGCGCCGCGGTGCCAGCGCGTCCACCTCGTCGAGGAAGATCAGTGACGGAGCGGAATCGCGTGCGCGCTGGAACAATTCGCGTACCGCCTTCTCCGAGGCGCCGACCCACTTGTCCATCAGTTCGGCACCCTTGACGGCGTGCACGCTCAGCTGGCCGGAACTCGCCAGCGCCCGCACGAGGTACGTCTTGCCGCAGCCGGGCGGGCCGTACAGCAGCACCCCGCGCGGCGGGTCCACCCCGAGCCGGGCGAACGAGTCCGGGTGCTGCAACGGCCACAGCACCGCCTCGGTGAGGGCCTGCTTGGTCTCGACCATGTCGCCGACGTCGTCGAGGGTGACGCTGCCGACCGCCAGCTCCTCGGTGCCGGACCGCGACAGCGGCCGGATCACCTCCAGCGCCCCGACCAGGTCCTCCTGGCGCAGCTCCGGGTCCTCGCCGGTGGTGTTGGCGCGCGAGGCCGCCCGCAGCGCCGCCTCGCGGACCAGGGCGGCGAGATCGGCCGCGACGAACCCCGGTGCGCGTGAGGCGATCTCGGCGAGGGTCAGGTGGCCGGTCGGGACCTTGCGGAGCAGCAGTTCGAGCAGCGCCCGGCGCTGTGCGCCGTCCGGCAGGGCCAGGGTGAGTTCGCGGTCGCAGAGGTCCTGGCCGCGCACCCGGAGGTCGAGCGCGTCCGGGTGCGCGGTGGTGGCGACGAAGGCCACGCCCGCGGTCTCGACGGCCCGTCGCAGTTCGTCGACGATCAGCGTGGACACCGGCTCGGGCGGCGCGGGCAGCAGCGCGTCGATGTCGGTGACCAGCAGTACACCGCCCGCCCCGCCGGCGACCCGCGCGACGGCATCGGTCACTCGCTGCAGGCGGGTGGCGGAGTCGAGCGCGCCGACCGCGGGCCCGTCAAGTTCCGTCACGCCACGGCCGGCCAGGACCGAGCGGGCCAGCGTCGCCTTTCCCACGCCCGCCGGTCCGGTGACGAGCACCCCGAGGTGGGGTGAGGCCCCCAGCGTCCGTAGCAGTTCCGGCTCGTCCAGGGCGAGCGTGAGCCACTCGGTGAGCTTGCCCGCCTGGGCACCCACGCCCACCAGGTCCGAGACGGCGGGCGGCGCGACCCGGGGAGCCGGACTCGCCGCGGCCGGTGCCGCCGTGCCCACGACGGCCGCGATGCCCGCAGGCGCCGCGGCCCGGACTGCGCCCGCGGTGCCCCATCCGACGGCCGAGTTCGGTTGCACGCTCACCGGACCCGCCGGATCCACCGCGGCGACGGTGAGCAGTTCCGAGGTCCAGGCGACGCCGAAGGTGCGCGAGAGTGACTGGGTCGCACCCGCGGTGGACGTGCCGGGACCGAGGTCGCGGGGCAGCAGCGAGACGGTGTCGCCGACGCTGAGCACCTTGCCGAGCAGCGCCTGCCGCAGGGTGGTCTCGGAGATGGACTGCACCGCCAGCGCGGACCCGGTCACGGTCACGGCTCGCGCGCCGTACACGGTCACCGGCGAGATCACCACCCGTGCATCCTCTTTGAGCGCGGCGTTGGACAGCGTGACGTCGTCCAGCAGTGCGGTGCCGGTGGGCGTCCCGCGTGGCGCCCGGGCCACCACGGCGGCGGTGCGGCGGGCGCCGATCACGGCGATGCCGTCCCACTCCCGCAGCCCGAGTGCGGCCAGTGCCTCGGGGTGCAGGCGCACCACCCCGCGGCGGGCGTCGGCGGCGGACGTGTTCAACCGGGCGGTGAGCGTGAGTTCCGGGGTGGTCACGCGGACCAGCCTAGTGTCGCCGGCCCGGTGCGCGCCGTCAGCCGCCGAGCCGCGCCGACCAGTCGCGCGCCGCCGCCGCGAACTCCGTCGACTCGGGCAGCGGCACCAGGATGTCGAGGGTGCTCGGGGGGAACGGGCCGAGTTCGTCGAGGAGGTGGCTCGCGTTGGCGAAGTGCGCGAAGGTGGTGTCCGCGTGCCCGGGTGTCCGTGTGTCGAGGGCCTCACGCAGGGCCGTCACCTGACCACAGCTGACGTTGAGGTCCTTGTCCGAACAGGTCAGCAGCACCGGGGTGCTCGCGGGAACCGAGGCGGCCAGGTCGACGGGGTCGAGCGCGTCGGCTTCGGCCAGGAACCGCTCGTTCGCCGAGCTCAGTCCGGCCCGGGCGAGCGTGGGATCCTGATCGGCCGGAACAGTCCCGGTGGTGCGCAGCGACTCCACGCTCGCGCGCAGGCTCGCACGGACCGCGTCGGCGTCCGCGGCGGGCATCCGGCCGGACCCGACCCCGGCGTCGAGTTGCGTGTGCAGCTGTGCGGTCAGCAGGTCCAGGTAGCGCATCGGCAGCGGCGCCAGCAGACCGAGCCCGCCGTGGCCGATGCCGCGCTGCGCAAGCGCCAGTGCGGTGAGCCCGCCCTCGCTGTGGCCGAGCAGCACCAGCCGGTCGGCGGGCACGCCGGTGCGTTCGGCCAGCAGCTCGGCGGCAGCCGCCGCGTGGTCGACCTGGTCGGTGAACCCGTACTCGGCGAGCTGCTCCGGGGTCAGGCCCGCGAGACCGGTCGCGCCCGATCCGACCTTGTCGAACCGCAGGCTCGCGATGCCCTGTTCGGCGAGTCCGTCGGCGATGCGGCGCAGGGTGTCGGAGGTGATTCCGGACTGGTTCCCGTTGCGGTCGGTCGGACCGCTGCCGGGCAGCAGCAGGGCGGCGACCCCGGGCGTCGTCCGCGCCGGGGTGCGCACGCTGCCGCGGAAGGTGAGCCCATCCGAGTCGAAGGTCACCTCGGAGTCATCCCCGACCGGCACGCTCGACGAGCCGGCGTCCGGCAGGGCGGGCAGTGCCGGGGCGGCAGGCGGGATCGCGGCGGCGGGCGCGGCCGTCACCCCCAGGAGAGCGAGCACCGGGAGTCCCGCACCGACCAGCCACCGTCGTCGCACAGTTCGCATGGGGCACGACCATATCGGGCGGAACGGACACCGCCCGACATGGCCTCTAGCGGGGGCGCCGGAGGCCGAGCCGGGCCGCGGAGCGACCGGGCCGGACGCCGTCGGGTGCCCGCCGGATGGCACGGCGCTCGGCCGGCTTGACGTCCCACACCTCGGGCCGGGCGGCGACCCAGCGCTTGGAGCGGACGGCGAACGGGATGTGCGCCAGGTACGCGGCCACCAGCACGATCAGCAGCACGTACGGGTAGGTGATCAGCGCGGCCGCGGTCAGCGCGACGCCGATCAGCAGCAGCGCCGCCATCCGGCGGGGGACCGAGAAGGTCTTCATCGCCAGGGTGGGGATCCGGCTGACGATCAGCGCCGCCGACAGCACGGTCCAGACGGCCACCGGCCAGAACGACGACCACCAGCCCTCGCCCCACTGCTGGTAGGCGGCGATCGGTGCCAGCGCGATCAGGGCTCCCGCGGGCGCGGGCACCCCGACGAAGAACTCGCTGGTGTAGGCCGGCGCGGTGTCGTCGTCGAGCAGCGTGTTGAACCGGGCCAGCCTCAGCACGATGCTCACCGCGTAGACGAGCGCGACGATCCAGCCGGCGCTGGTGCCGTCGAGCAGCGTCACGTAGAGCACCAGCGCGGGGGCGACGCCGAAGGAGATGGCGTCGGACAGCGAGTCCAGCTCGGCGCCGATCTTGGTGGTGGCGTCGAGCATCCGGGCGATGCGTCCGTCGAGCGAGTCCAGCACCGCCGCCGCCCCGATCATCGCCAGCGACGAGCCGAGGTCTCCCTCCAGCGCGAACTTGACCGATGACAGGCCGGCGCACAGGGCCAGGATCGTCAGCATGCTCGGCAGCAGCAGCAGCCCGCTGGTGGCGACGCGGCGGGGTCCGTTCACGGAAGCTGGGCGAGGACAGTCTCGGCGCCGACGGCGCGCTGTCCCCGCTCGACCATCAGGGTGGTGCCCTCCGGGAAGTAGGTGTCGACCCGCGAGCCGAACCGGATCAGCCCGTAGGTGTCGCCGATCGGCAGTCGGTCGCCGACCTTGGCGTCACACACGATCCGGCGCGCGAGGAGCCCGGCGATCTGCACGACGGCGATCTCGTGGCCGCCCGAGGTACGCAGCAGCATCGAGTTGCGCTCGTTGGCGTCGCTGGCCTCGGCGAGGTCGGCGGAGAGGAACTTGCCCGCCTTGTGCACGACGGCGAGGACCTCGCCGGCGACGGGGCTGCGCTGAACGTGCACGTCGAGCACGGACAGGAAGATGCTCACCCGCGGCACCGGGTTCTCACCCATGTTCAGCTCGGCGGGCGGCACCGCGGTGTCGACCAGCGCCACCTCGCCGTCGGCGGGGGAGACCACGACGTTCGCGCGGTTCGGCGGGACCCGGTGCGGGTGCCGGAAGAAGGCGGCGCTGGCGCCCGCGGCGGCGAGCGCCGTGCGGCGGACCCACCGGTGCCGGCGCGCGAGCGCGGCGACGGCGAGCGGGGTGAGCACGAACGGCAGGCCGGCCGGGTGCAGCGGCGGAATCGTGCTACGGACCAGGTCGGCGACGTGCGCGAGGCCAGTCGGTTGCGGTGTACCAAGCGGGGTGGGTCGGCGGGCCACGGGCTCCTCTTACTGTTCGGTGACTGCATCTTCCCCCGGCGGCTACGGCCGCCCGCGGATCACCACAGGCTAGCGGAGGTCAGGGCCTACGGGGACCCCGCTGCGCTGTCGGGAACCGGTCGGTGGGGCCCAGCCGGTCCCGCAGTCGCGCGACGGCGCCCCGGATCGTGGCCCCGTACCGTCGTCCGGCAGCGCCGAGCAGACGGCCTCGGCCGCGTCCAGGTGGGAGCGGGCGGAGTCGTCCTCGTCGAGCTTGACGTAGTCCGAACGTTCAGCGGATCCCGTCGCGGCGCAGCGCGGCCGACACGGCGCCCGCCCTGCTGTCCACGCCGAGCTTGGCGTAGATGTGCGCCAGGTGCGTCTTCACCGTGGCCTCGCTGATGAACAGCCGCCTGCCCAGTTCCTTGTTGGTCAGGCCCTCGGCGAGCAGGGTGAGCAGTTCCGCCTCGCGTGCGGTGAGCGCCTCGTCGGGCCGGCGCATCTGGTGCAGCAGCCGGGCGGCAACCGGCGGGGACAGCACGCTCTGGCCGGCGACCGCGCCCCGGACGGCCCCGAAGATCTCCGGTGGGGTCGAGTCCTTGAGCAGGTAGCCGATGGCGCCGGCGTCGACGGCGCGGACCACGTCGGCGTCCGTGTCGTAGGTGGTGAACACCAGCACCGGCAGGTCGGGGTGCGCCGCCCGGATCCGCCGGATCGCCTCGATGCCGTCGATCCCCGCGCCCAGGGAGAGGTCCATCATCACCAGGTCCGGTACCTGCTCCGCGACCGCCGCGACGGCCTGCTCGCCGGACTCGGCCTCGGCGGTCACCTCGATGTCGGGCTGCGAGTCCAGCAGTGCCCGCAGGCCCGCGCGCACCACCAGATGGTCGTCGACCAGCAGCACGGTGATCGTGCTCATCGCGCGCCGATCGCCGGGATCAGCGCGGCGACGACGGTGCCCTCGCCGGGGGCACTCTCCACGGTGAGGGTGCCGCCCAGCGACTCCGCCCGCTGCCGCATCGCGTGCAGGCCGAACCCGCCCGCCGCGGAGGCCGGTGCCACCTCGTTCACCGCGAAGCCGCGGCCGTCGTCGAACACGTCCAGGGCCACGGACTCCGGCAGGTAGGTCAGGGTCACCCCCAGAGTCTGCGCGTTCGCGTGACGTTTCACGTTCGCGGCCGCGCTCTGGGTGATCCGGAGCAGCGCGTGCCCGACCTCCGAGGGCAGCGGGACCGGCGTGCCGATCACCCGCAGCCGCGCCGACGGAAAGTAGCCGCGGGCCGCGTCGAGCAGGACGGCGTCCAGGGGCCGGGCCTCGAGGTCCGGCGAGGCCAGGTAGTGCACGAGGTTCCGGGTCTCGGCCAGGTTCGCGCGCAGGGCGGCGGTGGCGATCGCGACCTCCTCGCGGGCCTCGGAGCCGGGTCGGTCCCATTGTTCGGCAGCGGCCTCGAGGTGTAGCAGGCTGCTGGTCAGGCCCTGCGTGACGGTGTCGTGGATCTCCCGGGCCAGCCGGTCCCGTTCGGCGCGCACCCCCGTGTCCCGTTCGGTCTCGGCGAGCCGGGTCTTCGCCGCCGCGACCTCCTCGAGCAGTCGCACCCGCTCGCGGCTGTTCCGCTCGATCTGGCCGTACGCCAGTACGACCAGGGCGCCGGTGCACAGCGGCCCGACCAGCACCGCCCACTCGGTGCGGCCACTGAAGTTGAAGAAGGCCACGCTGGTGAGGACGGCGAGCAGCGCGACGATCAGGTACGCCGTCCGTCGGGTGAACGCGCGGGTGCACAGGAAGAACATCGGGAAGGCACACCACGCGAAGCTCGGTGCCAGCCACACCAGCACTGCCCAGGTGGTCAGGACCGGCCACACCCAGGGCTGCCAGTCGGCGCCGCGGCGGGACGCGACCACGATCACCGTGTAGAGGGCCGCCAGCGCCGCGATCAGCGCGGCGACGACGACGAACCGGCCGCCGAGACCGTGATAGGTCAGGTAGCGGCCGGTGGAGGTCGCCAGCAGCACGTAGAAGGACACGTGGATCGCGACGTCGAGCGGGCCCCAGGACTGCGGGGCGCCGCCATCCGGGCGAGCGGTGTCGGGGCTGGACATCGGACCGATCCTACGGAGCTGGCGCCGCCGCCGGATCGGCCATTCGGATGATCTCGCCGGCACCCGACGGCTGACCGGGAGGCAGACGTGCGTCCGATGCGGGTGGGTGCGCCGGGCGGCGACGCTGGAACCTGTCAGCCCGGCCGTGCGTCCCGGTCGCCCCGATCGGGGCGGACAACGCGCACGGCCCGCGAAGCCGCTACCGAAAGGCCCCGATGAACCTCGCCCGCCTGAACCTCTCCCGCCGACTGCCCAAGACCCTTGCCGTCGCCGTCCCGCTGGCGGCTGTCCTCGCCACCGCGGCGTGCGGCAGCGGCATCGACGAGAAGGCGGCGTCGACCACGCCGGTCACCACCGTGGCCGCGATGGCCCAGACCCCCGCCGACCCGGCCGCACGTGGCACCGTGACGGCGAACCGGCTGACCGTCGCGGCCGCCGGAAAGGCCGCGCAGGCCGCACTCGCGAAGTGCCAGGCCGACGGGCTCGGCKTCGTCACGGTCTCGGTGGTCGACCGGAACGGCAATGTGCAGGCGCTGTTGCGTGGCGACAATGCGGCCGAGCACACCGTCGAGGCATCCCGGCAGAAGGGGTACACGGCGGCGGCCTTCGGCGCGAACACCGGTGACCTGGCCGACCGGGCGAAGGGGGACGGCGCGACCGTCGCGGACCTGCCGGGCACCCTCTTCCTGCCCGGCGGCGTGACGGTGAAGGCGGCGGGCGCCTCGATCGCGGGGATCGGCGTCGGCGGCGCGCCCGACGGGCGGGCAGATCAGGCGTGCGCCGCGGCCGGCCTCGACGCCATCGCGGGGTCGTTGCAGTGAGGCGTGCGCTGACCGTCGCCGTCCTCGGCGGGGCCGTCGCGGTCAGYGTCGCCTGCGGTGGCCCGGACCGGACGGTCGCCGCACCCGCCCCGTCGGCCCCACCCGCCCCGTCGGCGCCGCTCCTGTCGACCCCGGAGTCGGAACGGGACCTGTTCGCGGCCGTCCGGTCCGACGACGCGGTCGCGGTGGGCGCCGCGCTGGCGCAGGGCGCAGACCTCGAGGCGCGGGACGAGGGTGGCCGGACGCCGCTGGTGGCGGCCGCCAAGGCCGACGCGGTCGACGCGGCTCGACTGCTGGTCGACGCGGGCGCCGACGTGAACGCCAAGGACGACCTGGAGGACTCGGCGTTCCTCTACGCGGGCGCGGAGGGACACGACGAGATCCTCGCGCTGACCCTCGCGCACGGTGCCGACGTGGGCGACACCAACAGGTTCGGCGGCACGGCGCTGATCCCGGCCGCCGAGCACGGCCACGTCGAGACGGTGCGCACCCTGATCCGCGCCGGCGTCCCGGTCGACCATGTCAACGAGCCGGGCTGGACCGCACTGCTCGAGGCGGTGGTCTACGGCGACGGGTCGACCCGCTACCAGGATGTGGTCGGGCAGTTGCTCGCGGCGGGCGCCGACCGGTCGATCGCGGACGCGGACGGCCGGACCGCGCTGCAACACGCGCAGCGCCGCGGCCAGGAGGACGTCGCGGCGCTGCTGCGGGAGGGAGGTTGACGGTCAGCGCGCGGCGGGGGCCTTCGACTCGACCTCGGACTTGATCCGGGCGAGGGTGGTGTTCATGCCCTTGATCATGTCCTGCTCGAACCCGGCGGTGCCGCCCATCATCTTGTCGACCAGGAACGACGAGATCTTGGTGGTGCCCGTGGGGGCCTCACGGCGCTCGGTCAGGGTGGTGCCGTTCTCCGTGGGGGTCAGCTCGTAGGTCCAGATGGTGTGGTTCTCCACGACGCGCCACGCGATGGCCTCGTTCGGCTCGAAGCGGGTGACCTTCGAGGAGGTCGGCCACACCAGCAGGCCCTTCTTGTTGACGTTGAACGTCTTGGTGCCCTGCCTGACCTCGCCGCCGAACACCCGCATCATCCGGCACTGGGGGCTCCACTCGCCCATCCGCTTCAGGTCCGAGACCACCGACCAGACCGCGGCGGGCGAGGCGTCGATGTCGATGCTGGCTTCGAGGGTGTTCGTCACTGGCTCTGTCTCCGGTTTCGTCGAATTAGTGAAACTCTGCGTAACGCATATCTTGCCCGATCTCGCCGATGCGTCAAGGGTCACCGGCGCGTCCGGGGCGGAGCGTGTAATGCCGGGGGGACGACGGGCGATGAACAGGGTATCCACGTCAAGCCAGACCCGATGCGTACCGGAGTGATCGTCGTGAAGATCCCAGACGTCAGGCGACATGCTCGCGACCAGGCCGTTCCGATCCTGCGGTCGGCACGAATGAAGGGCCGGCCCGAGTCCTGGCCGAGCGAGAAACTCGAGCGACTGCTGACCCCGCACGAGATCGACGCCGTCAGTCACGGCCACTTCTGAGCCCTCCCCGTGGTGCGGGGAGGGGCCGGAGTCTCGGCGGCTGCCCAACTTGTTCTATTAAGGCTAGAACTATAGTGTTATTGTCGTGCTCATCCGCATAGACCAGTCCGCGGCCACACCGCTCTTCGAGCAGGTGGCCGCCAGTGTCCGTCGTGCCATTGCCGACGGTTCCGCCGCTCCCGGTGAACGCCTGCCCGGCGCCCGGGACCTCGCCGCCTCGCTGGACCTCAACGTGCACACCGTGCTGCGCGGGTACCAGTTGCTGCGCGACGAGGGCCTGATCGACCTGAGGCGTGGACGCGGCGCGGTGGTCGCCGCCGGTGCCACGCGGGGCCGGCTGCAGGAGGCGGTCCGGGAACTGGTCGCCGAGGCGCGCCGGCACGGGATGAGCGCACCCGAACTCATGGAGCTCGTAGACAAGGAGATGGCATGACCACATCGGCATCGGCCACGCAGCGGGTCTCGTGGCCGCGCGCGCTGGCCGCGGCGCTGGTGCCGCCCGTCGTCGTCGCGGCGGGCGCGTCCGCGGTGATCGCCGGGGCGGCGGGGGAGCTCCCCGACCCGGTCGCGGTGCACTTCGGCGTCGACCTGAAGGCCGACGGCTTCGCCGCGCTCGACACGGTCCGGTGGGCCCCGCTGCTCGGGGTGGCGGTCGCCGCGCTGCTCGTCGTCATCCAGCTCGCGATCACCCGGCGGGACGAGCGCACGGCTCGGGTCGCGGTCACGCTCGGCGCCGGGGTCGGCGGCTTCGTCGCCGCACTGGCCGCGTCGACCGTCCTGCCTCAGCGTGGGCTCACCGACGCCGCGCAGGCTTCGGCGGGCCTCGGCGCGATGCTGCTGGCCGCGGTMGTCGGGCTGGCCGCCGCGGGTGCCGGCTACGCGGCGATGCCCAGGCCGCGTGCGGCCGCGGCCGTCGCGCCGCCGCCGGTCGACGCGCCACGAATTCCCTTGGGCGACACCGAACAGGTCAGTTGGTCCGGCTCGGCCGTCATGCCCTGGTGGCTGGCCGTCGTGGCGGTGCTGGTGCCGATGGCCGTGGTGCTGGTCGTCGCGGGCTTCTCAGTCGGCTCGATGTGGCTGGTGCTCGGCCTGGTGGCCCTGGCCGCGTTGTTGACGGCACTGCTGCTCGCCCCGGTGCGGGTGGTCGTCGACGCCCACGGGCTGCAGGCCCGGTCCCCGGTCGCGGTCAGGCGGATCCGGATCCCGCTGGCGGAGGTCGCCGAGGCGGAGGCCGTCCGGGTGGGCCTGATCAACGGGTACGGCGGCTTCGGCTACCGCATCGGTCCCGCCGGCACCGGGCTGATCGTGCGGCCGGGCGCGGCGCTGCGGGTGACCCGCGGCGACGGCTCCCGGTTCACGGTGACCGTCGACGGCGCCGACCAGGCGGCGGCGGTGCTCAACGCGCTGGCCGCGCAGGGGCGCGTCCCGCACTGACGCCCGCGGCCGGCGAGGCGTCGTCCGCCGCTTGCCGGACCCGGGCGCGGGGGACATGGTGGAACCGGGCGTCGGAAGGGGTGTCGCGATGACCGGCAACGGGGAACTCGAGGGCGTGCTGTTCGACATCGACGGGGTGCTGGTCACCTCGTGGCGGCCGCTCGCCGGCGCCGCCGCGGCGCTGGACGCGGTCCGGGACCGCGGGCTCGGACGCGCCTTCCTCACCAACACCACCTCCCGCACCCGGGCGGAGATCGCCCGCGCGCTGCGGGACTGCGGCCTGGCGGTGCGCGACGAGGAGATCGTCACCGCGGCCGCGCTCACCGCGCAGTACCTGCGCCGCACCCATCCCGGGGCGCGCTGCCTGCTCGTCAACCACGGCGACATCGCCGCGGACCTGGCCGACATCGAGCTCGACGACCGGCGCCCCGAGGTGGTGGTGCTCGGCGGTGCCGGACCGGAGTTCGACCACCGCACCCTGAGCCGGGTGGTGGAGCTGATGCAGGACGGGGTCCCGGTGGTCGCGATGCAGGGTGGCCTGACCTGGGCGACGGACGACGGCCTGCGCATCGACACCGGCGCCTACCTGCCCGGGCTGGAGGCGGCAGGCGGCGCGGCCGTGACGGTGGTCGGCAAGCCGGCGGCGGCCGGGTTCGTCGCGGCCGCCGAGTTGACGGGCAGCGCGGTCGGGCGCACCGTGATGATCGGCGACGACCTGCGCAGCGACGTGCTGGCCGCGCAGTCCGCCGGACTGACCGGAATCCTGGTGCGGACCGGCAAGTTCCGGCCCGCGGTTCTCGAGGCCGCGCCCGCCGCCCCGGACCACATCCTCGACTCGGTGGCGGACCTGCCCGCGCTGCTGGACGAGCTGGCCGGCTGACGGGATTGCGTGCCCGGACGCGACGTGCGCGGCCGGCCTTGCGGGTCCGCCGCAAACCGCAACGAAATCGATACCCGGCGCGCGGAAAGTTTGGGTACCGTCGCCCACGTGTGCGCCGGAGCGCCGGCGCAGCAGACCGAACACTTCTGAAGGAGATCCGTGCCGACTTCGTTCCGCAACCGTTCCCTGTTCCGTTCCCTCGTCATGCGGGCCGGAGCGTCGATGGCGGTCGGGGCCGCGATCGTGGGAGGTGTCGTCGTCGCCGGTTCGGGCGTCGCGTCCGCCGCGCAGGTCAACTGCGTGTCGCCGCCGTCCGCGAACGACATCCGGGTGATCGGCGACGCGAGTTGCGGCGCGACCGCCACCGGCACCGGGATCGCCAACTCCGGTGCGACCGACAGCGGTACCGCGGTCAGCGTGTCCGACGGGGGTTCGGCGACCACCTTCGCCACCGGCTTCGGCGTCGCGCTGGCCGGGTCGAAGGGCGCCGGTCAGTCCTACGCGTACTCCATCGGCGGCGGCATCTCGCGTGCGCACGCGGAGAACGGGCAGACCACCGTCGCCCTCGCCGGCTGGGGCAGCGGAGCCACCGCCCAGGCCGACGGGGTCAACTGCGTGGGTCCGCTCTCCTTCGCGATCAACCTGAACACGGGTGCGGCCTGCGCGATGCGCTAGTCCCGGCGTCGCCGGTTCGGTGCCCGTGACCTTGCACTCGCCACCCCCGAGTGCTAAAAATGCACTTGGCACTCGCGACACGTGAGTGCCAGGTCGGGACGGTGAGACTGGGATCCATCGACACCCCTGGTCGTCCGTCGCGGGCACCGAGCCTGGCCACTGCGCAGACATCGCCCTGCGTGAAATGAGACGACCCGACGAGCGGTCGCCTTGTGTGTCACCCCAATCCGGAGGATCACTTCGCAATGGCAAAGATCATCGCGTTCGACGAAGAGGCCCGTCGCGGTCTCGAGCGAGGCCTCAACGCCCTCGCCGACGCTGTCAAGGTGACGTTGGGCCCCAAGGGTCGCAATGTCGTGCTCGAGAAGAAGTGGGGTGCCCCCACGATCACCAACGACGGTGTGTCCATCGCCAAGGAGATCGAGCTCGACGATCCCTACGAGAAGATCGGCGCCGAGCTCGTCAAGGAGGTCGCCAAGAAGACGGACGACGTCGCTGGCGACGGCACCACCACCGCCACCGTGCTCGCCCAGGCTCTCGTCCGTGAGGGTCTGCGCAACGTTGCCGCGGGCGCCAACCCGCTCGGCCTCAAGCGCGGCATCGAGAAGGCCGTCGAGGCCGTCACCGTCCGCCTGCTCGACACCGCCAAGGAGATCGACACCAAGGAGCAGATCGCTGCTACCGCTGGTATCTCCGCAGGCGACTCGTCCATCGGTGAGCTCATCGCCGAGGCCATGGACAAGGTCGGCAAGGAAGGCGTCATCACGGTCGAGGAGTCCAACACCTTCGGCCTGCAGCTCGAGCTCACCGAGGGCATGCGCTTCGACAAGGGCTACATCTCGGCGTACTTCGCCACCGATGCAGAGCGTCAGGAAGCCGTCCTCGAGGACGCGTACATCCTGCTCGTGAGCTCCAAGATCTCCACCGTCAAGGACCTGCTGCCGCTGCTGGAGAAGGTCATCCAGTCCGGCAAGCCGTTGGTCATCATCGCCGAGGACGTCGAGGGCGAAGCCCTGTCCACGCTGGTGGTCAACAAGATCCGTGGCACCTTCAAGTCCGTGGCCGTCAAGGCCCCCGGCTTCGGTGACCGCCGCAAGGCGCAGCTCGCCGACATCGCCATCCTCACGGGTGGCGAGGTCATCAGCGAAGAGGTCGGCCTCTCCCTGGAAACCGCCGGACTCGAGCTGCTCGGCCAGGCCCGCAAGGTCGTCATCACCAAGGACGAGACCACCATCGTCGAGGGTGCCGGCGACGCCGACGCCATCGCCGGTCGCGTCAACCAGATCCGCGCCGAGATCGAGGCGTCGGACTCGGACTACGACCGCGAGAAGCTGCAGGAGCGCCTGGCCAAGCTGGCCGGTGGCGTTGCAGTGATCAAGGCCGGAGCCGCGACCGAGGTCGAGCTCAAGGAGCGCAAGCACCGCATCGAAGATGCCGTGCGCAACGCCAAGGCTGCCGTCGAGGAGGGCATCGTCGCCGGCGGCGGCGTGGCCCTGCTGCAGGCCGCTCCGGCTCTCGACGACCTCAAGCTCGAGGGCGACGAGGCCACCGGCGCGAACATCGTGCGCGTTGCGCTCGAGGCTCCGCTCAAGCAGATCGCCTTCAACGCGGGCCTCGAGCCCGGTGTTGTCGCCGAGAAGGTGCGCAACCTGCCCGCCGGCCACGGCCTCAACGCCGCGACCAACGAGTACGGCGACCTGCTCGCCGCCGGCATCAACGACCCGGTCAAGGTCACCCGCTCGGCGCTGCAGAACGCGGCGTCCATCGCGGCCCTGTTCCTGACCACCGAGGCCGTTGTCGCCGACAAGCCCGAGAAGGCCGGTGCGCCCGCGGGCGACCCGACCGGTGGCATGGGCGGCATGGACTTCTGAGTCCGTTCCCTCACGTCCGGGGCCCGGGTCGCCTGTTCTGCAGGCTGCCCGGGCCCCGTCGTGTCGGTGGGCCGAGCCGGCCCGGATTGTGACATTGTCGATCCGAGGCCGCTGGACCTGCGTCAATGGTCAAGGAATTGACCATTTTTTCGAATCGCTGGACATCGCGGCGCCGCGCGGGTGAAACTATCGGCGCGAGAGCTCACAACGGTTCCCCTGCAGAGCGGCGGGAACCGTTGGTGCTGTATTCAGAGTTATCGAGTAGCTACTCAACGAAAAGTCGACAGTCAAGGTGGGACGTATGCCCAAGTTTGGACGATCCGGTCGAGCAGGTCGGATCGCGGCCGCAGTGGCCGCTCTGACGATTCTGCCGCTCGTTGGCGGCGGCCTCGCCCAGGCGGCGCCGACCTCGGCCACCTCGCCCGAGACTGCCGCGGCGAAGTCCGACAACGGCTCGTACCTCGTCCGGATCGAGGGCAGCGGCCGTCAGCAGACCGCCTACGTCTACTCGAAGTCGATGGACAAGACCATCCCGCTCAAGCTCCAGCGCCCCGTCGACACGTCCAAGCCGGCCCCCACCCTGTACCTGCTCAACGGTGCCGGCGGCGGCGAGGACAGCGCGACCTGGCAGAAGCGCACCGACATCGCCGACTTCTTCAAGGACAAGGAAGTCAACGTGGTCACCCCCGTCGGTGGCGCGTTCAGCTACTACACCGACTGGGTGAAGACCGACCCCAAGCTCGGTAACAACAAGTGGACGACGTTCCTCACCCAGGAGCTGCCTCCCATCATCGACGCCGGGCTCAAGACAAACGGCGTGAACTCGCTGGCGGGCATCTCCATGGCCGGCACCTCGGTGCTCAACCTCGCCATCGCCGCACCGAAGCTGTACAAGAGCGTCGGGGCCTACAGCGGTTGCGCCGAGACCAGCACCCCGGCCGGCCAGGCCTACATCGACATGGTCGTCGACTCGCGCGGCGGCGGCAACCTCGACAACATGTGGGGTCCGAAGGACGGCCCGCTGTGGGTCGAGAACGACCCGGTCGTCAATGCGGAGAAGCTGCGCGGCATCGAGATGTACATCTCCACCGGCAACGGCCTGCCCGGCCCGCACGACACCATCGAGAAGACCGGCGGAATGTCGGGTCTCGCCAACCAGGTCGTCGTCGGCGGCATCATCGAGGGTGCGACCCTGCTGTGCACCAACAACCTGTCCAAGCGTCTCGGCCAGCTCGGCATCCCGGCGGTCGTCGACTTCCGCCCGAACGGCACCCACTCGTGGGGCTACTGGCAGGACGACCTGCACAAGTCCTGGCCGATGCTGGCCCGTACGATCGGCCTGTGACACCGAGTCACTGAGCCACTGAGTTCGACAAGGCGCCGATCCCGCACTGCGGGGTCGGCGCCTTTGTCGTCCCAGGCCGCGAAACCGAAGTTTCAAATATGACGCCGGATTCAGGTATACCTGTGGGATGGACTCCACCCCGTCCGTCGACGGCACCCCCGACGAGGACGACACTCGCCCGCCGTCGATGGCGCCACCGGCGCTGCTTCGCGACCCGCCGGTCACCAGGCGCGGCGTGAAGACCCGGGCCGGGCTCGTGACGGCCGCACGGACGGTCTTCGAACGTGACGGCTACCTCGACACCCGCCTCGCCGACATCGCGCGGGAGGCCGGCTGCGCGACCGGGTCCTTCTACACCTACTTCGCGAGCAAGGAGGAGGTGTTCGCGGCCGTCCTCGCGGAGGCGCAGGAGGACATGATGCATCCCGGCATGGGCCGGGTGCAGGGCACCGACGACCCGTACGCGGTACTCGAGGCGAGCAACAGGGCCTACCTCGAGGCCTACCGGCGCAACGCGAAGCTGATGGGGCTGCTCGAACAGGTGGCGCACGTGGACCCGGTGTTCCGGAAGTTCCGCACCCGGCGGGCGGAGGCGTTCGTCCGACGGAACGCGCGCGGCATCGCGGACCTGCAGGCCCGCGGGATCGCCGACGCGGGCATCGACCCGTTGGTCGCCTCGCGCGCCCTCTCCGGCATGGTGAGCAGGCTCGCCTACGGCGTCCTCGTGCTCGGCGACGGGCAGGACGACGACGAACCCCTCGACTTCGAGACGTTGGTGTCGGCGACCACCCGGCTGTGGGCGAACGCGTTGCGCTTCCCGCCCCGCGACTGACCCGCTCACCCCGTGACCAGCCCGCCCACCAGCCCCGTGACCGGCCCGCCCACCAGCCTCGTGGCCGGCCCGGAGCGTCGCGGCGCACTCCCCGGCAAAATCCCTAGGCATGCGTAACATCCCGCACATCCGCGGGTAAGGCCGGCACGGTCGCTGCCCGACGTCGAGGCAAGGTGGTTGCGTGTGGATTCGGTGAAGATCGTCCTGGAGTTGATCGTGGTGCTCGGCGCCATCGTCATGGGCACCCGGTCGAGCGGCGTCGCGCTCGGACTCTGGGGCGGCGCGGGCGTCGCCGTGCTGGTGTTCGTGTTCGGGGAGGACGTCGGCAGCCCGCCGGTCGACGCGCTGCTGATCATCCTGTCCGTGGTCCTTGCATCGTCGATGATGCAGGTCGCCGGTGGCATCGACTGGATGGTGACGATCGCTGCGGACCTGATTGCCAAGCGGCCCAAGCAGATCACGCTGATCGCGCCGCTGGTCTCGTTCCTGTTCTCGGTCGGCGCCGGCACCTCCAACATCCTGTACCCGCTGCTGCCGGTCATCTACGACGCGTCCTACCGCAACGGGATCCGCCCGTCCCGCCCGCTGTCGCTGTCGGTGGTCGCGACCGGCGTCGCGCTCGCCTGTAGTCCCGTCTCCGCGGCAATGGCCGCCATGGTGACCCTCACCGACGTGGCGCCGTACAACTTCGAGCTGATCGACATCATCATGATCACGCTGCCCGCCGCGGTCATCGGAATCATCCTGTCCTCGATCGTCGTCAACCGGCTCGGCAAGGACATCGAGGACGACCCGGAGATCCAGGCGCGCATCGCCTCCGGCGCAATCGCCGCCCCGTCCGGCGGCATGAGCACGGTGGAACTCAAGTCGTCCACGGCGGGCCGAAACGCCGCCCTGATCTTCCTGCTCGGCGTCGCCGCGATCGTGGTGTTCGGTCTGTTCAAGGGAATTCGTCCAGAGGCCGCCGACGGATCGCCGATGGGCATGACGCCGATCATCGAGATGATCATGTTCCTCGTCGGCACCCTGATCCTGCTGGTGAGCCGGCCCAACGTCGCCGACGTACCCACCTCGTCGGTGTTCAAGGCCGGCATGGTCTCGGCCATCGCCCTTTTCGGCCTGGCCTGGCTGACCGACACCTTCATCAGCGCCCACCTCGAGCTGATCACCAGCACCGTGGGTGACTGGGTCAACGCGTGGCCGTGGATCTTCGCGCTCGGCGTGTTCCTGGTCTGCGTGCTCACCACCAGCCAGTCGACGGCCACCCGGACGATCGTGCCCATCGGCCTGGCCGCGGGGCTGGCGCCCGGACTGCTCACCGGCATGTGGGCCGGCGCCTTCGCCGGTATCTACCTGCTGCCCACCAACGGATCACAGATCGCGGCCGCCAACTTCGACGAGTCGGGCAGCACCAAGCTCGGTACCAAGCTGGTCGACCACTCGTTCTTCGTGCCGACACTCGTCCTCGCGGTCACCACGATCACCGCGGGTTCGCTGATCGGGCTGCTGCTCGGCTGAGCGGTGCGTGGTGTCGCTCGTCAGCCGCGGTTGCGGTAGGCGTCCCAGCTGGCCTGGCAGGCCCGCGCCAGTTGGTCGACGCGTTCGGGGTCGGGCTCGGGCCAGTCCACCCCGGGCGCCTGCAGCCGCGCGGTCAGTGCCGGGCCGAGCAGGAACTCGCGACGGAACTCGGCCTGCACCGCACCGAGCGTCACCCCGGCCGCCGCCGCCCGCGGGCCCAACGCCCGCAAACGTGCACCGGCGGAGATGATCTCCTGGCTGCCGAGGTACGGCTGGTTCAGCGCGACCGCGTCCGGCTCGGTCACCGCGAACCCCGTGCGGTGGGCCGCGGCCAGTGCGCGCAGCGCGGCCGGGTCCATGCTCACCGGGTTGTCCCCGCGGGGCTCTCCCGCATGGTCGCCGCGGTTCGACAGCGCCACCACGTTCGGCAGTCGGTCCGCCGGGGCACGTTCGACGTTCACCGCACCGTCGCGGGTGGTGGTGTGGTTCATGGTGTCGTGGAAGGAGAGCGTGTTGAACTCGACGGCCTCGCCGGTGCGCCCGGCCTTGTCGAAGGCGAGCTCGACCATCCGGTCGACCAGGCGATCGCGCGTCCGCTCGTACACGCCCAGCCCACGCTCGGCCACCTCGGCGAACGTCTCGGCCAGTCGGCGCAGTCCGGCGTCGTCGGCCGGTTCGCGCAGCAGCGGGAAGAAGGAGAAGGTGACCGGCCGGATGGCGTCCACCCCGGTCAGGTCCACCCTGTTCCAGGCGCCGGCCGCGCGGACCCGGGCGAACGCCTCCCGCAGGGTCTCGTAGAGGTCCGCCGGCTCGGCCCGGTTCGGGTCCCTCAACATCCGCGGGTGCGGGTTCTCGACGTACACGATCCGCGGGTCGAGTTGAGCCCACCGCCGCACCACCGGGGCGGTCGAGCAGTCGGAGAAGTCGAACTGCAGCCGGCGGGTGAACTCGGGTGCCAGGAACTCGGACAGCTCGGCCGGGACGGCGGCACCCGAGTGGGGGCAGCTGACCAGCAGATCGGCCTCGGCCAGCGCGTCGTCGAGGCTGCGGCGCTCCGGGTCGGCGTAGAAGGTCAGGTCGTCCGGCGTGTACCTGGTCCCGACGGGCAGGAGCAACGGATCAGCGGGTGCCATGGGCGGAACACTATCGGCCGGGCCGCCGAGGGGAGAGTATTGACGCGTGGAGACCATTCCGATTCAGGTTCCGGACGGTACGACGATCCCGGTGCGGCTCTTCCCGGGCCGGGAGGAGGCGCCGGTGGTGGTGATCTTCCCCGGGCTCGGGGTGCCGGGCGGCTTCTACGACCCGGTGGCGCAGGCCCTCGTGGACCGCGGATTCAACGCGGCCGTCGGTGAGCTGCGAGGCCAGGGCGACAGCCGGCCGCGGCCCGGACCGGACAGCGGGTACGGCTACCAGGAGTTGGCGTCGGTGGACTTCCCGGCGACCTTCGAGGTGGTGCGCGAGCGGTTCCCCGCCAGCACGCCGTACCTGCTCGGACACAGCATGGGCGGTCAGCTGGGGGTGATGTACGCGGCGCGGGCGCGGGGCAAGCTGGGCGGGCTGATCCTGGTGGCGTCGGGCTCGCCGTACCACCGCGGCCACGGCCCGGTCCGCGGTGCGGGCCTGCTGCTCGGGTCGGCGGCGATGTCGGTGACCGCGAACGTCGCCGGCTTCTGGCCGGGGGACCGGCTCGACGTCGGCGGATTCGGAAGGCAGTCTCGGGTGCTCGTCTCGGACTGGTCGCGGTTCGCCCGCACCGGCGTCATCGAACCGGCGGGCGCGGACATCGACTACGAGGAACGCATCGCGCGGCTCGCGCTGCCGGTGCTGTCGATCTCCGTCGAGGACGACGACCTGGCACCGAAACCGGCGATCGCGAACCTGGTCCGCAAGCTGCCGAAGGCGGATCTCACCACCTGGCACCAGCCCGAGCCGTTGGGGCACAACGGCTGGATTCGCAAGCCGGACACCACCGTAGACCGGATCGAACAGTGGCTGCACGACCGGTCCTGACCGCGAGCCACCATGGACAGGCCGGCGCCGCACCAGGGTGACGCGACCGTCGTCGCCGGTCCGCCCCCGACGCTCGGCCCGGACACCGGGCCGTCGTCCGCCGAGCCGCGGGGAATCCGGTCGCGGGGGAGCGGTCCGAACACCGGGTTCGTCGTCGACACCGGCGTGGGGCGACTCGTCGCGCACTGGGAGGAGTCCGGCGCGCCGTCCGACCTGACCGACTACCTGCCGGACACCGACGCGGTCCGGCGCGCCGCGCTGGTGGAGTTGATCATGGTCGACCTGGCCTACCGGTGGCTGCGCGCGCACCGGCCGAAGCGGATCGCGGACTACTGCCTCGAGTTCCCGGAGCTGCTGGCCGCGCCGCTGCCGCCGGAGCTCGTCTACGAGGAGTACCGGGTACGGCGCCTGAGCGGCGAGGCCGTCGACCCCGACGAGTACGTCGCGGAGTTTCCGCTGCAGGCCGAACGCTTCGAGTGGCTGCGCGAACACGACCCGCGGAGCGTGGGAGCGGGCGGGCTCGACCTGCCGGGCAGCGAGGACCTCGCGGTGGGGCATCGTCTCGACGACTTCGACCTGGTGACCGAGCTCGGCCACGGCGCGTTCGCCCGGGTGTTCCTGGCCCGGCAACGCTCCATGCAGCGCTGGGTGGCGCTCAAGATCTCCCGCAACGTCGGCACCGAGGCGCAGACCCTGGCCCAGCTCGACCACCCGTACATCGTCCGAGTCTTCGACCAGCGGGTGCTCGAGGACCGGCAACTGCGGATGCTATTCATGGAGTACGTGCCCGGCGGGACCCTGCTGGACGTGCTGCGGCTGGTCCGCGACACCCCGCCGGAGCACCGGAGCGGGCGGCTGCTGCTCGACTCGATCGACGGCGTCCTCGCCCGTAAGGGCGAGATCAGGCCGGCCGACTCCGGCATCCGAACCGAGATCGCCGCGTTGTCCTGGCCGGAGACTGTCGCCTGGATCGGGCTGCGGCTGGCGGAGGCACTGGACTACGCCAGCGACCGCGGGGTGCTGCACCGCGACATCAAGCCCGCGAACGTGCTGCTCACCGTCGAGGGCGAGCCCAAGCTGGCCGACTTCAACGTCAGTTCCAGCGCCGAGGTGGACGTGCCCGGCGGCGGCTCGGTGATGGGCGGTTCCGTCGCCTACATGTCGCCGGAGCAGTTGGCCGCGGTCAGCGCGCCGGAGGCGGCCGCCGTCGCCCGGATCGACACCCGCAGCGACATCTACGCGCTCGGCGTGATGCTGTGGGAGTTGCTCACGGGCTCGAGGCCCTTTGTCGATGCCCGGTCCGGTGAGTCACCCGCGGTGCTGCTCGAGCGGCGGCGCCGGGGCGTGGACGACGCGAGGCAGTCGTCGCTCCCCGCGGACTGCCCGGCCGCGCTGCGACGAGTCCTGCTCAGGTCGCTCGCGCCCGACCCGGCCGACCGTTGGTCGAGTGGACGCAAGCTGGCCCGGCAGTTCGCGCTGTGCCTGGACCCGCACGCCCGCGACCTGGTCGACCCGCCGCCGGCGAGCAGACGCGCGAGGATGTGGCGGTGGGCGCTGCCCGTCATGATCGCCGCGATCGGCATCCCGAACCTGTTGGCGGCGGGCTACAACTACTACTACAACAGGGAACTCATCGTCTCGGGGCTGTCCGTGCCGGCGCAGCACTATCTCGAGCAGGTGCACCTGGTGATCGGGGCGCTGGCGTTCCCACTCGGGGCGCTGTTGATCCTCTCGTGGTGTCGGCTCGCGCTCACCGTGCCGCGCGGGGTGCGGGAGGGCCGCAGTTACGGACCCGTGGTGCTCGGCCGGGCGCGCGCGGCGACGCTGAACATGGGGCACCGCGCGGTCGTGGTCAGCTTTGCGCTGTGGATGGTGGCCGGGATCGTCTACCCGATCGCCCTGCAGGTCGCGGCCGGCGGCATCCCGCTCGGGGCGTACACGCACCTGATCACGTCGTTGGTGGTGTGCGGGGCGGTCGCGGTCGCCTACCCCTTCTTCATCGTGACGTACTACGCGGTCCGGTGCCTGTACCCGATCCTGTTGTCGCACGGCGAGATCCGCAGTGACGACGGCCGCGACATCCGGACCCTGCGCCTCGTCAGCACCCGCTACCTGGCGGTGGCGGCGTCGGTGCCGCTGGTCGGGGTCGCGGGACTCAGCTTCGTCGGAGCGGGTCCGGGCAGCACCGTGAACATGACGGTCCGCGTGCTGTGCCTGGGCGGCATCCTCGCCTTCATCGGGGTCTACCAGTTGTTCCGCCGGATCGACTCAGACCTGCGGGCCCTGGCGCGGGTGGCCACCTTCGGGGTGCCGTCGGGCGCGGTGCCCGGCCACGGCCGGCCCCGGACGTCGCAGCAGTCGCCTTCTTCGCCGCCCTCGATGTCGGCGAGCGGGTCGTCGCCACCGTAGTCTCGGAGGCGGGGCGATGCGGCCCAACGGTTCTTGTGGCCTCGGAAGCGGCCTCGGATCATCAGATCGGGACCCCGCGGTCAGCCGAGGGACGGCACCGCCGCGGGTGCAGACGGCACCGCCGCGGGTGCAGACGGTACCGCCGCGGGTGCAGACGACACCGCCAAGGGCGCAGACGGAACTGCCGCGGGTGCAGACGACACCGCCAAGGGTGCAGACGGAACTGCAGCGGGTGCAGACGGCACCGCCGTAGGCGCCGCTGTCACTCGCGACATCTGGTCGGCGATGTCGCGTCGGGCCGCCTTCTCGACGAGGAGAGGCACGTAGTCGCGGATCCTGCCGTTCTCGAAGCGCGCGTGAATGCTGCGCACCGTGTGCTCGATGTCCACCGGTGAGACGGACGGGTATCGAGTGATCAAGCGCTTGATGACTTGGTCGACTTGGAGCAATTCGTCGTCACCGGTCATCGATTCATCGTCTGCTCGGCAAGAGCCGTGGTCAAGGACCGAAATGGATTCGGAAACATAACGATTCGGGTCGTCGACGTCGAATGCCTGAATTCGCGACCGACCCCGGCGCAATCGGCGCAGAATGGTCGCACGCGGGTCACTCTGCCCGCCGCACGAAAGGGGACGGTCATGTCGGACCCAACATCGACAAAGCGGAGCGTTGCAGCGGGCACCTCGATCGGGGCGGCCGTCATCATGGTGACTGTCGGTATCCTCCAGCTGTTCCAAGGCATTGCCGCGGTTGCCAAGGACCAGGTGTTCGTGGTGGGGCTGGAATACGTGTACAAGTTCGACCTCACCACGTGGGGCTGGATTCACATCGGTCTGGGCGTCGTGGTCGCGGCGGTCGGGCTTTCGCTGTTCACCGGGGCGGACTGGGCGCGAGTGTGCGCGGTGGTGGTCGCGGCGATCTCGATTCTCGCGAATTTCATGTGGTTGCCGTACTACCCCTGGTGGTCGGTGCTCATCATCGCGCTCGACATCGTCGTCATCTGGGCCGTCTCGACCTGGGATCCGGATCGCGCCTGACCACGCCGCCGAAAGTGGCGACGTTCGCTCTGCCTGAGCGTGCGGCGAGTCGACCGGGCGAGCCC
>NZ_JBFUJP010000072.1:0-25532 GCF_056401315.1 Rhodococcus sp. P4_F5
TCGGTGACCCCCACAGTGCTTTCCGGAACATCCGGGTATTCCGGAAATTCCCGCATCTCGCCGGACCCAGTCGGACCTCCGATCCAGCAGGTTCCTTTTTCCCTTATGTCGCAGCGTCATTCGCATCAGTCTCGACCGGCAGGCAGGCACCCGAAAACGCCGCCGGCAGGCGGCAAATGCGATAGAAATTGACGGCGCCGCATTCGCGGGTACCCCAGTCAAGACACAAGCACCTAGGAGCGACCATGGACCTGACCGCCCTCATCACCCTGCTGTACCCGGGATTCACCTCCACCCCCACCTCGAGCAGCACCGGCAACATCGGCAGCACTTTTCCGTGATCCTCAGCCGGGTTCCGCGCGACTGAGAATCCGGCCCGTCAAGCTGCTCGAGGCGGTCGTAGCCCTCGGGGCTACGACCGCCTCGTGCTCCCCGCCGGACCGGTGAGCCTCGGTATCCGCTGCGCGGCCGGCCCGCCGTCGAGCTCACCGAGCAGCCCGGATGCCCACCCCAACAGGCCGGCCACATCGAGGCCGTACGGCGGCTCCGCCGCGTAGGGACGGACCCGACCCGCGCCGCGCTCGAGCAACGACCTCGCCCCCACCGCATTCCCCCGCAGCAGATGTGTCAGCCCGACCGCCAGCTGCGCCAGTCCCTGCCACAGCTCCCGCTCGGCCTCGGGCGCCGACTTCCACGCCTCCTCGAACACCTCGTGCGCATGGAACGGCATTCCGGCGTCGAGTAGCTCCTGAGCTCGCGCCACGGTCTCCACCGGAGTCAGCCCCAGTCCCTCGGGGACCCGCGGGACCCCGGTCGTGCCCCGCGGCAACAGCCGGCCCAGGCCGTCACGGGGTCGTGCGTTCAGCGGCCGTCCACTCGCGTCCCGCTCCCGACCGTCCATGAATCGACTGTAGCGGTTGACAATTCATACCCTAACCTTCACCCGACTCTGGTCCGGCGCATTACCGTCGAGTGGAGGCGGCGCACGGAGGTCGCCGGGACACCGAGGAGAGAAATGGGCAAGATCCACCGCACCGCGATTGCTCGGGTGCCCGTCGAGGCGGGTTTCGCCTACGTCGACGACTACCGCAACGTGCCCGCCTGGATGTTCGGAGTCACCCGGTTCACGCCCATCGGGGCGCAGACGCAGGGACTCGGCGCCACCTTCGACGCCACCATGCAGCTCGGCCCCAAGGCCCTGCACTCGAAGGTCCGGATCACGCAGTGGGAGGAGAACCGCCTGATCACCCTGGAGTCGGTCGACGGCATCAGCAACAGCTCCTCCTGGCGGTTCGCGCCGACCCCCGACGGCCACACGGAACTCACGGTCGACTTCGACTACACACTGCCGGGCGGGATCATCGGCAAGGCCCTGTCGAAGATCGTCGAGCCCATCGTGGGGACCGCGATCAAGCACACCGAGTCCACGCTGCGGGCGCGGGCCGAGGAGCTCGGCAGCGTCGCCTGACGACCGCCACCGCGACGAAGAACGCCGGGCCCCACCTGCCGTCGACAGGTGGGCCCGGCGTTCTCGGGTCCGAGCCAGGTCAGGCCAGCAGGCCCTTCGCGATGTGCGTCACCTGGATCTCGTTGCTGCCGGCGTAGATCATCAGCGACTTCGCGTCACGCGCGAGCTGCTCCACCTTGTACTCGGCCATGTAGCCGTTGCCGCCGAACAGCTGGACGGCCTCCATCGCCACCTCGGTGGCCGCACGTGAGGAGTACAGCTTCATCGCCGACGCCTCCGCCAGGGTCACCTTGTTCCCGGCCGCGGTGCGCTCGACCGCGTTGAACACCATGTTCTGCACGTTGAGGCGGGCGACCTCCATCTCGGCCAGCTTGAGCTGGATGAGCTGGAACTGCCCGATCTCCTTGCCCCACAGCTTGCGGGTCTTGGCGTAGTCGATGGACAGCCGCTGGCACTCGTTGATGATGCCGAGCGCGATCGAGGCGATGCCGATGCGCTCGGCCGCGAACGACTCCTTCGCGCTCGACTTGCCGTCGCCCTTGGCCGGGTTCTCGGTCTCGCCGAGCAGTCGGTCCTTGCTGATGCGGACGTTGTCGAAGAACAGCTCACCGGTGGGCGAGGAGTTCATGCCCATCTTCTTGAACGGCGGGCTCTGCGTGAAGCCCTCCATCCCCTTGTCGAGGATGAAGCCGAGAACCTTGCGGTCGCGTCGGTCGACGGACGCGTCACCCTCGTCGAGCTTGGCGTAGACGATGGTGACGTCGGCGTAGGGACCGTTGGTGATGAAGGTCTTCTGGCCGTTGAGGATGTAGTCGTCACCGTCGCGACGGACGTAGGACTTCATGCCGCCGAACGCATCCGAGCCGGAGTCGGGCTCGGTGATCGCCCATGCACCCACCTTCTCCATGGTGACCAGTTCCGGCAGCCAGCGCTTCTTCTGCGCCAGGGTGCCCCGGCTGCGGAGGGTGCCCGCGGCGAGGCCGGTGCTCACACCCATCGACGTGATCAGGCCGAGGCTCACGCCGGCGATCTCGCTGTTGAGGATGACGCCCATGCTGCCGGCACCGCTGAAACCGCCGGAGCCCTCACCCGACTCGGACAGGGTCTCGCCGCGCTCCTTTGCCTCCTCCTTGGCAAATGCCCGCTCGAGTCCCTCACGGGCCATCTCGTCGATGCCGAAGGTCGAGTACAGCTTGCGGATGATGTCGAACGGGGGCAGTTCGCCGCTCTCCAGCTTGTCGACGTGCGGCTTGATCTCCTTCTCGATGAACCCACGCAGGGCGTCGCGGAACATCAGATCGGTATCGGACCACTCGTACATGTCGTGAACTCCAGAGATCGGCGGGTTTCGGGATATTCGCAAATATAGAACACGTTCCTATTCCGGGTGGCATTCCGCCCCGACCGGCGCACACTGGGAGCACGGCGTCAGCGAGCCTCGCACCGAAGACGCCCCAGGAGCGACGATGAGCCTCTCGTTCACGAGTCTCGGAATCACCAACCTCGGCTACACCCTGGCCTACCGGCTCCGGGTCACCCCCTGGGAGCACCCCGGCACCGGTCTGCGCGCCCAGCTGGCCACCTACCTCGACCACGAGGAGCGCGCGGGCGGCCCGCTGGGCAAGGCCCTGGACGCGGGTTGTGGCACCGGAGACCACTCCATCGAGATGGCCGGACGCGGCTGGCACGTCACCGCGATCGACGCGGTGCCGCTGGCGATCGACCGGGCCCGGCGCAAGGCCGCCGCCGAGAACGTGAGCGTCGAGTTCCGCGTCGGCGACGTCACCGCCCTCGGCTACTCGGTCGGCTCGGGCTACCGGTTCGTGCTCGACGTCGGCTGCTTCCACGGGCTCACTCCCGCACAGCGTCGCGACTACGCCAGCGAGATCACCGGCATCACGGAGCCCGGGGCGGCGCTGCTGATGTTCGCGTTCGGACCGGGGCGGCGGGGGCCGCTGCCGCGCGGCGTCAGCCGCGCGGAGGTCGAGCGCACCCTCGCCCAGTGGCAACTCGACACCGACGACCCCGCCGACACCAGCGGGATGCCGCCCATGGTGCGCCGGTCGAATCCCCGCTGGTTCCACCTCACCCGCACCGCATGACTCTTGGCGGACAATGACGACATGACTCGTAAGAAAACTCTCGACCCGCGCTACCGCGTGCCCGTCATCGTCGCCGGCGTCGTGCAGGTGACGCTGACCGCCGCCGCCCTGCTCGACCTCCGCCGGCGCGGCCCCGACGAGATCCGGGGCTCGCGGAAGGCCTGGGCCGCCGCGTCGTTCGTGAACTTCGTCGGGCCGATCGCCTACTTCGCGCTCGGGCGCAGGCGGTCGTGACCCGCGGTGGACGCACCACGACGGTAGTCGGTGGGGGTGTCATCGGCCTGACCTGCGCGCTGGAACTCGYCCGGGCGGGCCACCTCGTCACGGTGCTGTCCGCGGACCCCGCGGAGCGCACCACCTCCGCGGTCGCCGCGGCCATCTGGTTTCCGTACGCCGCCGCCCCGCCCGGGCCGGTGCTGCGCTGGTCCGCGGAGAGCGCCGAGGTCTTCGCGGACCTGGCCGCGAACCCCGATGCCGGGGTGTCGATGCGCACCGGGCGGCTACTCGAACGCACAGAACCCGACAGGTGGTGGGCATCCGCCGTGACCGGCCTTGCCGAGGTACCCGCCGCCGAACTGCCGGACGGCGTCACCAGCGCCGCCCGCGTCACGGTGCCGATCATCGACATGGGCGTCTACCTCGGCTGGCTGACTGCCCAGTGTGTGAGCGCCGGCGTGCGACTGAGCAGGACGGAGGTCGCCGATCTCGACGAAGTCGACGGCGATCTGGTGGTGGTCGCGGCGGGACTGCGCTCGGGCGCCCTCGTCGGCGACGACACCCTCGCCCCACTGCGCGGGCAGGTGGTCCGGTTGGCCAACCCCGGCCTGACCGACTGGGTGATCGACGACGACAACCCCGCCGGCATGACCTACGTCGTGCCGCGTTTCGAGGACGTGGTCTGCGGGGGCACGGCCGACCTCGGCGCGTTCGACACCCGCGTCGACCCGGACGTCGAACACGCCATCCTGGCCCGCGCCCGCGCGCTGGTCCCGGCGCTGAGAGACGCGCCGATCCTCTCGCGGGCGGTGGGGCTGCGGCCGTCGCGACCAGAGGTGCGGTTGGAGTGGCTGCCGGGTGAGCGACCGGTGATCTGCTGTTACGGCCACGGCGGCGCCGGGGTCACCATGTCGTGGGGCTGCGCCCGGGAGGTCGCCCGGCTCGCCGGGTGACCCGCGGAACCGGGAACGACGACGGCCCGCCCCCGAAGTGGGTGCGGGCCGTCGTCGTGGATCCGGTGGTTCCCGGTCAGTGCATCATCGCCGGGGCGGCGGTCTGCTCGCCGTCCGGCGCGGCGGCCTTGCGCCGGGGCAGCAGCATCGCCGGAATCAGCGTCAGCAGGATGAGCACCAGCGCGACCATGAAGGTGTTGCCGAAGGCGTCCGCGGCCTGGTCCAGGCCCTGTTCGACGGCGCCCGGCGGCATCTGCGCGGCGATCGACGGATCGTGCTGGGCCGCGGTGGCCGGACCGGCCAGCGGCCGGGACAGCATCTGGTTGGTCAGCACCACGGACATGACCGCGGTACCGACGGACCCGGCGACCTGCTGAACGATGTTCATCAGCGTCGAACCGCGTGCCACCGTGTGATCGGTCAGCGTCTGCATTGCCGCGGTCATGATCGGCATCATCGTGCAGCCCATGCCCAGGCCCATGACGAACAGCGCGCCGAGCAGCAGCGGGTAGGGGGTGTCGGCCCCGACCTGGGTGAACACTCCCATGCCGACCGAGATCACCGTGATGCCGGTCAGCACGATCTTGCCGGGACCGATCTTGTCGACCAGGAAGCCGGCGAGCGGCATGGTGACCATTGCACCGATGCCCTGCGGCGCGAGCAGCAGTCCGGCCGCCAGGGTGCTTTCACCGCGCACCTGCAGGAAGTAGCTCGGGAACAGCAGGCCGGCGCCCATGAACGCGATCGCGAACAGCGTCGAGGTCACGACGGCGATGGTGAGCTTGCGGTTCAGGAACAGGCGCAGGTCGATCAGCGGGTGCTTCGCCCGAAGCGCGTGGAAGACGAAACCGATCACCAGCGCGAGACCGATCACGGCCGGGACCAGCACCCGGGACGACGCCACGGTCTGGGTCTCCGGGATCGACGAGACGCCGAACAGGAACAGCGCCAGGCCCGGCGAGAGCAGCAGCATGCCGAGGAAGTCGAACGACTCCGACGGGCTCGGCTGGTCTGAGGGCAGCAGCTTGAAGGCGGCGAACAGCGCGATGATGCCGATCGGCAGGTTGATCAGGAAGATCCAGTGCCAGCTGGCCGCCTCGATCAGCCAGCCGCCGAGGATGGGGCCGGCGATCGGGCCGAGCAGCATCGGGATACCCAGCACGGCCATGAGGCGACCGATGCGCTGCGGTCCCGCGGCGCGGGTCATGATCGTCATGCCCAACGGCATCAGCATGCCGCCGCCGAGACCCTGCAGCACCCGGAAGCCGATCAGCGACTGGATGTCCCAGGCCATGCTGCACAGGACCGAGCCGGCCACGAACAGCACCAGCGCGGTCATGTACAGGCGCTTGGTGCCGAAACGGTCGGCGGCCCAGCCGGTCACCGGGATCACCGTCGCCAGGGCCAGCGTGTAGGCCGTCATCGTCCAGGCGACCGTGGCGTAGGTCGCGTTGAACTCGCTCATGAACGTCGGCAGCGCGACAGACACGACGGTCACGTCGAGGATCGACATGATGGCGCCGAGCACCACCACGCTGGCAACCTTCAGCACCGCGCCGTCGAGCTTGTCCGGGACCGCCGCTGGCGCTCCCGGGGGTGTCGGCGATGTCATCTGTTCTCCTGACAGTGGGCTCGCAGGGTGTCGCCCGCAAGAATGGATTTCAACGAGTCGAACAGCTGGTTGCGGTCCGACTCCGGCAACCGTGCGGCGAAGGCCCGCAGCTCGTTGCGTTTGGTCTCGAGATGTCCTGACGCGAGGGTACGACCGGCCTCCGACAACGAAATTCGCTTGATCCGCCGGTCGCGAAGGTCCTCCCGACGCTCCAGCAGGCCCTGGTTCACCAACTGGTCGACGCTGCGACCGGTCGCGGCGACGGAAAGACCCAACCGCTCGGCCACCTCGTGGATTGCCACCGGCGCACCGCACTGCGCGAGCACGAACAGCGCACGCACCTGGGTGAAGGACAGGTCCATTGCGACGAGGTTGTCCATCGCCTCGCCCTCGCCCATCCCCATCAGTCGCATGAGGAACTCGTCCAGGGCGAGGTAGAGATCGTCGGGCGAGGCAGTCACTCGGGAGATACTAGCGTTCGTGCAACTATTGCTCAATTGCTAGCAATGTGAGTGCCGTCACCGCGACCCGCCCATCCGAMCACGTCGACGACGCGCCGTGCAACGGAATTTTCCCGTACACCTCGCCGTCGCTCGGAGCGGCTACGGTCGGCAGCATGCCCCCCGGTCCGCATCTCCCACCCCGGACGCTGATCCTGCTCAGACACGGCAAGTCTGCCTACCCGCCAGAGGTCGCAGACCACCGACGACCCCTGGCCCCGCGCGGCGAACGTCAGGCCGGGATGGCCGGCGACTGGATCCGGCGGACCCAGCCGCCGGTCGACGCGACGCTCTGCTCGACCGCCACCCGCGCCCGGCTCACGCTCGCGGCCGCGCGGATCGGCGCGCCGACCAGGCTGGCCGACGAGATCTACGGCGCCACCCCCGCCGAGGTGATCGGGGAGATCGCCCGCACCGCGGACGAGGTGCGAACCCTGCTCGTCGTGGGACACGAGCCGGGAGTTCCCGGAGCGGCCGTCGCCCTCGACCCGGCGTCCCCGCTGGCCGAGGGCATCGCCGACAAGTTCCCGACGTCGGCGATAGCCGTGCTGACGGTCCCCGCCTCCTGGTGCGACCTGCCACGCTCCGGCGCCACCCTCGTCAACTTCCACGTCCCCCGCTGAGGCCGACCGGCCGCGAGTACGGGGACCGGAGGGACCTCAGTCCCGGACCAGTACCGCCTTGCCGAGTACCTTCCCGGACTCGAGGTCGGCCAGCGCCCGGGGCGCCTCCGCCAGCGGGTACCGCGCCTTGACCAGCGGGCGCAGGCCCTGTGCGACCAGCCTGGTCAGCGCCTCGTGCGTCTGCGCCATCGCCTCCGGATGCGAGCGGAGGAACTCACCCCAGGCCGCGCCGACGATGCTGATGTTGCGGAACAGCACGCGGTTGACCTTCACCGACGGAATCCCGCCGCCGGCGAACCCGATCACCACCAGCCGGCCCTCCGGCGCCAGCACCCGCACCGCGTCGTCGAAGGCGTCGCCGCCGACCGGATCGACGACGACCTGGGCACCGACGTTCTCGGTGAGCTCACTGACGCGCGCGGCCCAGCCCTCCTCCAGCGCGACCACCTCGTCCGCGCCGAGCTCGCGCAGGAACTCCTCGGCGCCGGCCCGGCGAACCACCGCGATGACCCGGGCCCCGTGGGCCTTCGCCAACTGGATCGCTGCGGTACCGACACCGCCGGCAGCGCCGAGCACCACCACCGTCTCCCCCGGCACCAGCCCGGCCCGCCGGGCCAGGGCGAACTCCATCGTCTGGTAGTTGATGATCAGCGAGGCCGCCTCGTCGAAGTCGAGCCCCTCGGGAATGCGCATCACCCGGGCGGCCGGGATCGCAACCCGCTCGGCATAGCCGCCGAGGTCCGACATCGCGAGCACCCGGTCACCCGGCGCGAGCCCGCTGTCGGCGGGTGCGGACACGACCACCCCCGCGACCTCCGCGCCCGGCACGAACGGCGGCTCGGGTCGCAACTGGTACTTGCCGTAGCTGATCAGCAGGTCCGGGAAGCACACCCCGGAGGCCCGGACGTCGATCAGGACCTTGCCGTCGGCGTCGGGGTCCGGCACCTCCTGCATCGCCATCCCCGCCGGACCCGTCAACTCCGTGACCACAACTGCCTGCACCACTGACCTCCATCTCTCGTTCCGTCACTGTTCCCCGCCGGCCACCCGGTGCGCGGCGGGTCGGGCGACGCGTCTCCCCCGACGCTAGCCGCCGGGAGCCGACCGCAATCCGGAACGAGCCCGCGGCCGCGCCGCGGGAGACCCGAGCCGGGACTACCGTGTGGGGTGCGCACTCCCGCCCCCTCGGCAAGGACCACCGACGTGGACATCAGCACGAGAACGGAATCGGACCTCTACCGGCCGCTCGCCCCGCCGCCCCCGGACGGCCTCGGCTTCACTGCTTCCTGGCCGGTGCGCACCGGCGACGTGGACCCGGGCCACCGGCTCCGGCTCGACGGGGTTTCCCGGTACCTGCAGGACGTGGGGTCCGACAACCTCGACGCCAGCGAACTGGCCGACAGCGACCCGGTCTGGATCGTCCGACGTACCGTGATCGACGTGGTCCGGCCCGCGTCTTGGCCGGACCGGGTACACCTGCGGCGCTGGTGTGCGGGCCTGTCCACCCGGTGGTCCGCGATGAGGGTCCGGGTGACCAGCGACAAGGGCGCGCTGATCGAGACCGAGGGGTTCTGGATCAACATCAACCCCGACAGCGGTGTGCCGGCACGAATCAGCGACCGCGGACTCGAACACCTCGGCCGGACCACCGACGAGCACCGACTCAGGTGGCGCGCCTGGCTGGACGAGCGGGCCCCGGACGACGACGCCCGTGGCCGGTCTGCGGGCTCCCTCGCCGACGTCCCGTTCCCCCTGCGTTCGACCGATCTCGACCCGCTCGACCACGTGAACAACGCGGCCTACTGGCATGCCGTCGAACAGCACCTGCAGGGCTGGGCCGCGACGCCCGGACGGGCCGACCTGCTGGCCGGCCCGCACCGAGCGGTGCTCGAGTACCGGGCACCGATCACCGAGGGTGAGAACGTGCGGATCCGGGCCCGCCACGAACCCGGCTCGATGACCCTGTGGTTCCTGGTTGACGGCGAGGTCCGGGCGGTCGCCCGGGTGGCGGTCGTCGACCGCTGCCGCATTGACGAACGGACCCCGGACCGCGTCAGCCCTTCGGGCGGCTGAGCGCAACCATCTCGTCGAGGTCGAGGAGCTTGACGCGGGACCGGCCCGCGGCCTTGCCGAGTTCGCGCTCGCGTGCGTCGATCGCCTTCCAGCCCGTCCAGTCGACCGCGTCGGGCTGACGCTCGGCCACCAGCGCCGCGAACGCCTCCCGGTCGCCCTTCGGCGGGTCCAGCCGGTCGGCCGCCAGGTCCTCGAGGATGAGCGCAATGGTGTCGTGCGCGCACTGCCGGTTGGTGCCGATGACACCCGACGGGCCACGCTTGATCCAGCCGGCCGTGTAGGTTCCGGGCACCGGTTCGCCGTCGAGTTCGGTGACCCGTCCGCCGACGTTGCTGATGGTGCCGCGGGCCTCGTCGAACGGCAGACCCGCAACGGGCACTCCCCGGTACCCGACGGACCGCAGCACCATGCCCGTCTCGAGCAGTTCGGTCTGCTCGGTGGCGCGGGCACGCATCGCGCCGTCCTCGCCGACGACCATCTCGTTGCGCGCCACCAGCAGGCCGGTGACGTGGTCGGTGCCCTGCACCTGCACCGGCGAGGTCAGGAACCGCAGGACGATCCGCTTCCGGTGGCCGGCGAGCGGACGCGCGGCGAACTCGCGCAGGAGCGTCATCTTGAGCCGCTTCGCCGGGCTCGTGTCGACCTCCGCGGCGCTGGAGTCGTCGAGCTCGAGGTCCGCGGCGGAGACCACGATGTCCACGTCCGGCAGCTGGCCGAGGGCCAGCAGTTCGGGGCTGGTGAATGCCGCCTGCGCCGGGCCACGGCGCCCGAGCAGCACAACCTCCTCGATCGAGCTCTGCCGAAGCGCCTCGACGGCGTGCGGGGCCATGTCCGTCTTGTCGAGGACGTCCGGGTCGAGGACGAGCAGTCGTGCCACGTCGAGCGCGACGTTGCCGTTGCCGACGATCACCGCGCGGGTTCCGGACAGGTCGAAGGTGCGATCCGCGTAGTCCGGGTGGCCGTTGTACCAGGCCACGAACTCGGTGGCCGCGAGGCTGCCCGGCAGGTCCTCCCCGGGGATGCCGAGGTGCCGGTCGCTGGGCGCGCCGACCGCGTAGATCACGGCGTGGTGGTGCGCGAGCAGGTCCTCGTGGGTGAGGTGCTTGCCCACCTCGACGTTCAGGTGCAGCCGGAACCCGGGCCGCCGCGCGACCTCCGCGAACACGTCGGTGACGGACTTCGTCTCCGGGTGGTCGGGTGCCACGCCCGCGCGGACGAGGCCCCACGGGGTGGGCAGCCGGTCGAACATGTCGACCTCGATGCCGGACCGCTTGAACGCCAGCAGTTCCCCGGCCGCGTAGAAGGCCGAGGGGCCCGAACCGACGATCGCCACCCGGAACGGGTCCTGGTCGGTCTTCGGGAACTTGAGCGCAGGCGCGGGATCCGCGTACTCGGGCTCGTTGCCGGCGAAGTAGTCGGCGTTGATCGTCGAGTAACGGGTCATCGCCTCCGGCAGGTCGTCGTCGCGGAAGATCGCGTCCACCGGGCAGGCGTCGACGCAGAGTCCGCAGTCGATGCAGGTCTCCGGGTCGATGTAGAGCATCTCCGTGGACTTGAAGTCACGCTCGTCGGGCGTCGGGTGGATGCAGTCCACCGGGCACACCTCGGTACAGCTGGCATCGTTGCAGCACGGCTGGGTGATCACGAACGCCACTGTGGCCTCCTCGAAACTAGAACATGTTCCTGCTCACATTACGCGGCCGTACAGTACACGTCACAGCGGATGGGCCGTTTGCCCGTTCCTCGCCCCCGACCTGGCCGGAAACGGGTCCCGGGAGGCTCAGCCGAGGAACTTCTTCCCCGCCACCACGACCACCCCGAGCAGCACGGTCACCAGCAGTGCCGTGCCGAACCCGGTCAACCACCACAGCAGACCGAACACCACGACCGCGGGCGCCACCACGATCGCCGTGATGGCCGGGCTCTCGCGGACCACCTCGAGTGCTGTCTGTGCCTTAGTCCGATCGATTCCCTTGCCAGCCATTTCCGCCTCCGGGGGTGTGTTGCAGCGCCGGCGCTGTGTGTCCGGTTCGTCCCCCACGGTAGACGCGGAACGGCCCCCACACCCAGTGCAGGGTGTGGGGGCCGTTCCGGTGGATCCGGCTACCTGGCGGTAGTCGTTGCCGATGCGACTACCCGACTAGCGGTAGTCGTACCGACGCGACTACCCGACTAGCGGTAGTCGTTGCTGAAGCCGTAGTCGTCCAGCGGGACCGCAGCTCCAGTCCCGGTGCCGAAGCCTTCCGGGCTGTAGTACTGGTCGTCGTAGGACGGCACGGCGTACGCCGCGGCGCGCGCCTCCTCGGTCGGCTGCACCTGGATGTTCCGGTACCGGTTGATGCCGGTTCCGGCCGGGATCAGCTTTCCGATGATCACGTTCTCCTTGAGACCGATCAGCTTGTCCGAGCGGCAGTTGATCGCCGCATCGGTCAGCACGCGAGTGGTCTCCTGGAAGGACGCCGCCGACAGCCACGAGTCGGTCGCCAGCGAGGCCTTGGTGATACCCATGAGCACCGGACGACCGGCTGCGGGCTCACCACCCTCGGCGACGACGCGACGGTTGGACGCCTCGAACTCGGCCCGCTCGGTGAGCGAACCGGGCAGGAACTCGGTGGCGCCGGAGTCGATGATCGTCACGCGACGCAGCATCTGGCGCACGATCACCTCGATGTGCTTGTCGTGGATCGACACACCCTGGCTCCGGTACACCTCCTGGACCTCGTTGACCAGGTGGATCTGCACCTGGCGCGGGCCCATCACGCGCAGCACCTCGTGCGGGTCGGCTGCACCCTCCATGAGCTGCTGTCCGACCTCGACGTGGTCACCGTCGGCCAGCAGGCGCTCGGAGCCGTCCTCGTGCTTGAACACACGCAGACGCTGACGCTTCGAGAGCTTGTCGTACACGACCTCTTCGCCGCCGTCGTCCGGGACGATGGTGATCTTGTAGAAGCGGTCGCCGTCCTCGAGCTGCACCCGGCCGGTGACGTCCGCGATCGGGGCCTTGCCCTTGGGCACGCGGGCCTCGAACAGCTCCTGGACACGCGGCAGACCACCGGTGATGTCGTCTCCGGCGACACCACCCTGGTGGAAGGTACGCATGGTCAGCTGGGTACCGGGCTCACCGATGGACTGGGCCGCGACGATGCCCACGGCCTCGCCGATGTCCACCAGCTTGCCGGTCGCCATGGAGCGGCCGTAGCAGGTGGCGCAGACGCCGGTGCCGGTGGTGCAGGTGAGCACGGAGCGCACCTTGACCTCGGTGATGCCGGCCGCCAGCAGCGCGTCGATGGCCGGGTCGCCCAGGTCGTGTCCACGCTCGACGATGACCGTGCCGTTGGCGTCGACCGCGTCCGCGGCCAGCGTGCGGGCGTAGGTGCTGGTCTCCACGTGCGCGTCCCGGATCAGCGTGCCGTCGGGCTGCTTCTCCGCGATGGTGGTGACGATGCCGCGCTCGGTGCCACAGTCGGTCTCGCGAACGATGACGTCCTGCGAGACGTCCACCAGACGACGGGTCAGGTAACCCGAGTCGGCGGTACGCAGGGCGGTGTCGGCCAGACCCTTACGGGCACCGTGCGTGTTGATGAAGTACTCGAGAACGGTCAGGCCTTCCTTGAAGGAAGACTTGATCGGCCGCGGGATGAACTCACCCTTCGGGTTCGTCACCAGACCCTTCATGCCGGCGAGCGAGCGAACCTGAGTCATGTTGCCGGCGGCGCCGGACTTCACGATCATCGGGATCGGGTTGTCGTCGGGGAAGTGGGCCTCCATGGCCTTACCGACCTCGTCGGTGGCCTCGGACCAGATCTTCACCAGGGCGCTGTTGCGCTCGGTGTGGTTGAGGGCACCGCGCTGGTACTTCTTCTCGATCTGGTCGGCCTGCGCCTCGAACGCGTCCATGATCTCCGCCTTGTTCGGCGGCACGAGCACGTCGGAGATCGACACCGTGACGCCCGAACGGGTCGCCCAGTAGAAACCGGCGTCCTTGAGCTTGTCCACGGTCTGCGCGACCACGATCATCGGGTAGCGCTCGGCGAGATCGTTGATGATCGTCGCCTGACGCTTCTTCGGCATCTGCTCGTTGACGAACGGGTAGTCCGCGGGGAGCAGCTCGTTGAAGAGCACCCGGCCGAGGGTGGTCTCGGCGACCCAGCCCTCACCGTAGTTCCAGCCCTCGGGGAACAGCTGGTCCTCGAGGTCGCGCGGCGGACGCTGCTGGGTCAGGCGCACCTTGATCTTCGCCTGCACCTTGAGCGCGCCACGATCGACGGCCATCTGCGCCTCGGCGGGCGAGGAGTACGCGCCGACCTCGGGGCGGTCCGTGCCGGCCTCGACGAGCTCGCCCTCCACACCCTCGTCCAGACGGGTCAGGTGGTAGAGCCCGGTCACCATGTCCAGACGCGGCATGGCCAGCGGGCGGCCCGACGCGGGAGACAGGATGTTGTTCGAGGACAGCATCAGGATGCGGGCCTCGGCCTGCGCCTCGGCGGACAGCGGCAGGTGCACTGCCATCTGGTCACCGTCGAAGTCGGCGTTGAAGGCCTCACACACCAGCGGGTGGAGCTGAATGGCCTTGCCCTCGACCAGCTGCGGCTCGAAGGCCTGGATGCCCAGGCGGTGCAGGGTGGGCGCACGGTTGAGCAGCACGGGGTGCTCGGCGATGACCTCTTCGAGGACGTCCCACACCTGGGCGCGCTGACGCTCGACCATCCGCTTGGCCGACTTGATGTTCTGCGCGTGGTTGAGATCGACCAGGCGCTTCATCACGAACGGCTTGAACAGCTCGAGCGCCATCAGCTTCGGCAGACCGCACTGGTGCAGCTTGAGCTGCGGGCCGACGACGATGACCGAACGGCCCGAGTAGTCGACTCGCTTGCCGAGGAGGTTCTGACGGAATCGACCCTGCTTGCCCTTGAGCAGGTCGCTCAGGGACTTCAGCGGACGGTTGCCCGGACCGGTGACCGGCCGGCCACGACGGCCGTTGTCGAACAGGGCGTCCACGGACTCCTGCAGCATCCGCTTCTCGTTGTTGACGATGATCTCGGGGGCACCGAGGTCGATCAGTCGCTTGAGGCGGTTGTTGCGGTTGATCACGCGGCGGTACAGGTCGTTCAGGTCGGAGGTGGCGAAACGGCCACCGTCGAGCTGAACCATCGGACGCAGCTCCGGCGGGATCACCGGCACGGCGTCGAGGACCATGCCCATCGGCGAGTTGCCGGACATCTGGAATGCCGCGACGACCTTGAGCCGCTTGAGCGCACGCAGCTTCTTCTGGCCCTTGCCGCTGCGGATGGTCTCCCGGAGGATCTCCGCCTCGGCGTGGATGTCGAAGTTGCGCATGAGGATCTGGATGGACTCCGCGCCCATCGCACCGGTGAAGTACTCGCCGTAACGGTCGACGAGCTCGCGGTACAGGCCCTCGTCCACGATGAGCTGCTTGACGCTCAGCTTGGTGAAGGTCGACCAGATCTCGTCGAGACGGTCCAGCTCGCGCTGGGAACGGTCACGGAGCTGACGCATCTCGCGCTCGCCGCCGTCCTTGACCTTGCGGCGCACGTCGGACTTGGCACCCTCGGCCTCGAGCTCGGCGATGTCCGCCTCGAGCTTCTGGGCACGAGCCTCGAGGTCGGCGTCGCGCTGGTCGGCGACCGACTTCTTCTCGACCTCCATCTCCGCCTCGAGCGTGGACAGCTCGTTGTGGCGGAGCTCCTCGTCGACCGCGACGATGACGTAGGCGGCGAAGTAGATGATCTTCTCGAGATCCTTCGGCGCCAGGTCCAGCAGGTAGCCGAGACGGCTCGGCACGCCCTTGAAGTACCAGATGTGGGTCACCGGAGCGGCGAGCTCGATGTGGCCCATGCGCTCACGGCGCACCTTGGCACGGGTCACCTCGACGCCGCAGCGCTCACAGATGATGCCCTTGAAACGGACGCGCTTGTACTTACCGCAGTAGCACTCCCAGTCCCGGGTGGGGCCGAAGATCTTCTCGCAGAAGAGGCCGTCCTTCTCGGGCTTGAGCGTGCGGTAGTTGATGGTCTCCGGCTTCTTGACCTCGCCGTAGGACCACTGACGGATGTCCTCAGCGGTGGCCAGGCCGATGCGGAGTTCATCGAAGAAGTTGACGTCGAGCACGTAACTTCCTTTCCCCTGTTCGGGTTTGTCGCTGCTAGTTGTCGCTATCGCTGCCGGGCCCCGGAGGAGGGCACCGCGGTACGTGACCGCTGCTGTGCACCTCCTCCGGGTCGGCTCCTAGTTCGCGAGGTCGTCGACCGTCGCGGCTTCGTTCCTGGACAGGTTGATGCCCAGGTTCGCCGCCGCCCGCTCCAGGTCCTCGTCGTCGCCGTCGCGCATCTCGATGGCCGCGCCGTCCGAGGACAGCACCTCCACGTTGAGGCAGAGCGACTGGAGCTCCTTGAGGAGCACCTTGAACGACTCGGGGATGCCCGGCTCGGGGATGTTCTCGCCCTTGACGATGGCCTCGTACACCTTGACTCGACCCACCACGTCGTCAGACTTGATGGTGAGCAGTTCCTGCAGCGTGTATGCCGCGCCGTAGGCCTGCATCGCCCAGCACTCCATCTCACCGAAGCGCTGGCCACCGAACTGGGCCTTACCGCCGAGCGGCTGCTGGGTGATCATCGAGTACGGACCGGTCGAACGGGCGTGGATCTTGTCGTCGACCAGGTGATGCAGCTTGATGATGTACATGTAGCCGACCGAGACCGGGTACGGGAACGGCTCGCCGGAGCGGCCGTCGAACAGGGTGGCCTTTCCGTCGGGGCCCACCATCTGCTCGCCGTCGCGGTTCGGCAGGGTCGCGCCCAGCAGACCGGTCAGCTCGTCTTCCTTGGCACCGTCGAACACCGGGGTGGCGATGTTCGAGTCGGCCGGGGCGGAGAGCATCTCTTCCGGCAGGGTCGCGGCCCAGTCCGGACGGGTGCCGTCAGCCGCGATCTGGATGTTCCAGCCGGTCTTGCCGATCCACCCGAGGTGGGTCTCCAGAACCTGACCGATGTTCATACGACGCGGGACACCGTGCGTGTTCAGGATGATGTCGACCGGGGTGCCGTCGGGCAGGAACGGCATGTCCTCCTGCGGGAGGATCTTGCCGATGACGCCCTTGTTGCCGTGCCGGCCGGCGAGCTTGTCGCCGTCCTGGATCTTGCGCTTCTGCGCCACGTACACGCGGACCAGCTCGTTGACGCCGGGGGGCAGGTCGTCGTCGTCGTCGCGAGAGAACACGCGGATGCCGATGACCTTGCCGGACTCGCCGTGCGGAACCTTGAGCGACGTGTCGCGGACCTCGCGGGCCTTCTCGCCGAAGATCGCGCGCAGCAGGCGCTCCTCCGGGGTCAGCTCGGTCTCGCCCTTCGGCGTGACCTTTCCGACCAGCACGTCGCCGTCACGAACCTCGGCACCGATCCGGATGATGCCGCGCTCGTCGAGGTCCGCGAGGACCTCGTCCGAGACGTTCGGGATGTCGCGAGTGATCTCCTCGGCACCGAGCTTGGTGTCGCGGGCATCGATCTCGTGCTCCTCGATGTGGATCGAGGTGAGGACGTCCTCCTCCACGAGGCGCTGCGACAGGATGATCGCGTCCTCGTAGTTGTGGCCCTCCCACGGCATGATCGCGACGAGCAGGTTCTTGCCCAGCGCCATCTCACCGTTCTCGGTGCAGGGGCCGTCGGCGAGGACCTGTCCGGCCTCCACGCGGTCGCCCTCGTCCACGATCGGACGCTGGTTGGCGCAGGTGCCCTGGTTCGAGCGCGCGAACTTGCGCATCTGGTAGGTCCGGCGGGTGCCGTCGTCCGCCATCACGGTGACGTAGTCGGCCGAGACCTCCTCGATGACACCGGTCTTCTCGGTGACGACGACGTCGCCGGCGTCGACCGCGGCCCGCAGCTCCATGCCGGTGCCGACCAGCGGCGACTCGGAACGGACCAGCGGCACGGCCTGACGCTGCATGTTCGCGCCCATCAGGGCACGGTTGGCGTCGTCGTGCTCGAGGAACGGGATCATCGCGGTCGCGACGGAGACCATCTGCCGCGGCGAGACGTCCATGTAGTCGACGTCCGTCGAGGAGACGAACTCCACCTCGCCGCCCTTACGGCGGACGGTGACGCGGTCGTCGGTGAAGAAGCCGTCCTTGTCGACCGGCGAGTTGGCCTGCGCCACGACGTGGCGGTCCTCCTCGTCGGCGGTCAGGTAGTCCACCTCGTCGGTGACCTGGCCGTCGACGACCTTGCGGTACGGGGTCTCGATGAAGCCGAACGGGTTGACCCGTGCGTACACCGACAGCGAACCGATCAGGCCGATGTTCGGGCCCTCAGGGGTCTCGATCGGGCACATGCGGCCGTAGTGCGACGGGTGCACGTCTCGCACCTCGAGGCCGGCACGCTCACGGGACAGACCACCGGGGCCCAGCGCCGACAGACGACGCTTGTGGGTCAGGCCCGAGAGCGGGTTGTTCTGGTCCATGAACTGCGAGAGCTGGGAGGTTCCGAAGAACTCCTTGATCGCGGCCACGACGGGACGGATGTTGATCAGGGTCTGCGGCGTGATCGCCTCGACGTCCTGGGTCGTCATCCGCTCGCGCACCACGCGCTCCATGCGGGACAGGCCCACCCGGATCTGGTTCTGGATGAGCTCGCCGACGGTACGCAGGCGACGGTTGCCGAAGTGGTCGATGTCGTCGACCTCGACGGGCACCTCGACGCCGCCGGGGGCGGTCATCGACGTGTCACCGGCGTGCAGGCGCACCAGGTACTCGATCGTCGCGACGATGTCTTCCTCGGTGAGGGTCGACGCGGTGATCGGCAGGCCGTGGTTCAGGCCCAGCTTCTTGTTGATCTTGTAACGACCCACGCGGGCGAGGTCGTAGCGCTTCTCCTTGAAGAACAGGTTCTCCAGCAGGGTCTGCGCGGACTCCTTGGTCGGCGGCTCGCCCGGGCGCAGCTTGCGGTAGATGTCGAGCAGCGCCTCGTCGGAGCCGGCGGTGTTGTCCTTCTCCAGGGTGGCCATCAGGATCTCCGAGAAGCCGAAGCGCTCGGTGATCTGCTCGGTGGTCCAACCGAGGGCCTTGAGCAGGACGGTGACCGGCTGGCGACGCTTGCGGTCGATGCGGACACCGACGGTGTCGCGCTTGTCGACGTCGAACTCGAGCCACGCGCCGCGGCCCGGGATGACCTTGACGCTGTGCAGGTCCTTCTCGGTGCCCTTGTCGACGCTGTGGTCGAAGTAGACGCCGGGCGAACGCACCAGCTGCGACACGACGACGCGCTCGGTGCCGTTGATGATGAAGGTGCCCTTGTCGGTCATCATCGGGAAGTCACCCATGAAGACCGTCTGGCTCTTGATCTCGCCGGTGTTGTTGTTGATGAACTCCGCGGTGACGAACAACGGCGCCGCGTAGGTCATGTCCTTGTCTTTGCACTCATCGGTCGAGGCCTTGACCTCGTCGAAGCGTGGGTCGGAGAAGGACAGGGACATCGAACCCGAGAAGTCCTCGATCGGGGACAGCTCAGTGAGGATGTCCTCCAGACCGCCGGTGGTGCCGCCGTCGCCGCGGGCCTCGGCCCGGGCACGGGAGGCCGGCGTACCGATCAACCACTCAAAGGAATCCGTCTGTAGATCAAGTAGCCCAGGAACGTCGAGAGGTTCGCGAATTTTCGCGAACGAGACCCTCTTCGGGGCTCCGGGGATTCCTGCCTTGGTCTGGCTAGAGACTGCCAAGATGCGTCCTTCCAGCACCTCACGCGGGCCGCTCGTGCTGTCGCGACCGCCGCTGTATCTGCTTCTTCTGTGGGGCGAATTCGCTGGTCACAACCCGAACGAAGCCCACAACCATGCAGGAAGCAAACGCTTCACAAGCAGTACGGCCGAGAGGGTGGACAGGAGGCAGCCAGCGCAACGTCCAAAGGTACCCGAAGAACGCCCAGAATACAACCGGCGTAAGGATCGAAACTAACATCCGAGCGCGTCGTCCGCACAACCTTCGCGCGCCCGGTGCCTCCATTTGCGCCGGCGCGAACCTGCACGAACCGCGATCTCTCGCATGTCTCGACCAATAGACTGACGCCTGATCCCCTCCGCGTCAAGGCTTGACGCGGCGATTCATCGCGGAACCGCCCCGCAAGGCAGGCCGTCGGGCGCGTTCAGCGGTCGCGGATGTCCGCGAGCAGCCAGGTGCCGTCGACCTTCGTCATGGTCACCGACAGCGGCCCCTGCGCACTTCCCTGCGCCGCACCGTCATTGGTGGCACTGACGGTCATGCTGCCGACAAGCTCGGCGTTCTCGTCCGAGAGAATCTTGACGCCGATGTCGCTGACCTGCGCCGATGTCGCCGTCTTCGTCTGCACGACGGCGTCGCGGGTGACCTGCGCGGTCTTGTCGAACTCGGTCCGCATGTTGTCGGCGAGGACCGCGCGAGCGCTGTCGAAGTCCTGGTCCACGGTGTCGAACTTGTAGGTGTAGAGGGTCTCGATGGCATGCCGGGCGTCCGCGGTCACCCGCGAGGTCGCGGCGGTGTCCACCCACGCCTGGTTTGCGACGTCTGCGCCCGGCTTGACGGCCGCGACGATCGCGAACCCCGCCAGCACCAGCGCCACCACCCCCACCACTGCGACACGGCGCCAACCCGCCCGCGCGGCGTCCGCGTCGCCCGCCGACACGCTCTCGTCGGGCGCCTCGGCGCCGTCGCCGTCCGCGTCGTCGGCCCCGTCGGCGTCGTCGACCTCGACGTCCGAACTCGCCGCCCGGGCCGGAGTGGCGTTCTCGACAGGCTTCGCGGCGGCGGCCTCGACCGGCTCGCTCTCGGGAACCTCCGGAACCTCGGGGGTCGCGACCGGCTTGGCCGCAGCCACCGCGACCGACTCCGCGGCGGGACCCTCGACCTGCACCGGCGCAGTGTTCTCGACCGGTACCGCCGCCGTGTCCTCGACCGGCGAGGTCGGGCGTCCGGGCGCCTTTCCGGTCCCGGCCACCTTGGGCCTGCGGCCGCGCGGCTGCGGCGTGTTGCTCATGCGACGAGTTGGCGGCACTTTCGATACTCCTTGGATCTTCGACGGCCTAGATCTTCGACGGGAGGGCTCGAGCGCCTACTGGCCGCCGGAGTTTGCGTCGGGCGCGGCCGGCACGGGCGCCTCGGGGGCCACGGCGGGCGGCGTGCCCGGATCCATGGCGATGGGCGCCCCGACGTTCTCGACCTTCTCGGCCTTCCAGACGCCGTCGACGTCCGTCATACCCAGCCGCATGGTGACCTTGACCTTGCTGGCCGGCCGGTCCGGCCACGTCGTGGTGGTCGAGAGCACCACCAGCGAGGTGGCGGTGCCCTCGTCCCGACTGAACTCGGTGAGCGCGGCGTCGATGACGGCCGCCTCACTCTTCGCGCCGGTCTGCTTCACCTGGTCGGCCATCTGGCCCTTGGTGTCGTTGAGCGAGTTGGTCAGCTCGTCGCCGGTGATCGACGACGCCATGTTCGCGAAGGTCTCGTCCAGGTTCGCCGAGTCCACCGTGTTGAGGTTGATCGCGGCCTGGCGAGCCCCCGTCAGCGCGTCGTCCCGGGCGGCCGCGGCCGGCCGGTCGACGAACAGGGCACGGCCCCATCCGTAACCGAACCAGACCGCGAACCCGAGGGCGACGAGCGCGAGCACACTCACCGCCGCCAACGCGGGCTTCTGCAGTTTCGTGCTACGCATCACTCTTCTACCCTACTGCCTAGTAACTTCTGGTCCCTGCCCTGTGACGACGACCACTACTTGGGCGTGATGCCGAGCAGCGGCGCCAACTGCGTCGCAATCGGGTTGAGGTTGAGCTTGTCGGGGTCCACCTTCGGCTTGTTGTCCCACGGCTGGGGATCGGCCGGATCCGCGTACGCGATCCTGTTGGCGCTGCGGACACCCGACACGCTACCGAGCGGGGTGGTGCAGTTGGCCTTCGTGTTCAACGGGAACTCGTCCCGGGTCGGGTCGAAGTTCGGGTTGTCCCGCTTCATCTGCGCCAGGATCTCGTAGGTGCCCTCGTAACCCTGGGTGCACGGCGGCGGGTTGTTCGTCTCCAGCAGCAGGCCCTGGTGCAGGGTGCCGTCGCCGGGTGCGGCGGTACTGGCACCAGCCGCGAGCCCGGGCAGGAACTTGAGCAGGATGTCCAGCGCCAGAGTGCGCGGGCCGAGTGCCGCCGAGACCTGCGCCAGGTTGGTCAGGTCCGTGGTGAGCGCGGGGCCCGCCATGTCGACCAGCGAGCCGACCTCGGTGCTGGCCGCGGTGCCGGTCTCGATCAGCCGCCGGATGTCGGGGTCGCTGGACCGGAGCTGCTGCGAGATCAGGTCCACGTCGGCGCTGAACTGCCGGATCGAGGAGGACTGCGCGGACTGGGTGTCCAGCACGGTCCGGCTGTCCCGGATCAGTTGCAGCGTCTGCGGCAGGTTCTCCAGGCCCGTCTCGGTGAACGAGTTCACGGAGTCGACCAGCACCTGCAGGTCGTCGCCCCGGCCGTCGAACGCCTTGCCCAGCTCGGTGACCGTCGTGTTCAGCGCGTCCAACGGCACCGACCGGACCAGGGCGTTGGTGCTCGCGAGCAGGTCCTCGACCGGTACCGGGACGGCGGTGTCCTGGCGGGCGATCAGCGATCCGTCCTCGAGGAACGGGCCCTGGTCGCTGCTCGGCTGCAGGTCCACGTACTGCTCACCGATCGCGGAACGGTTCGCCACCACCGCGCGCGCCGAGGAGGGCACCTGCGGGGCGCCGTCGTTGAGCTCGAGGTCCACCAGCACGCCGTCGTCGGTCAGGTGCAGGTCGCCGACTGTGCCGACCGGGACTCCCCGGTAGGTGACCTCGGCGTTGGTGAAGATTCCGCCGGAGTCGGCGAAGTCGGCCTTCACCGTGTACTGACCGAAGCCGAGCAGGTTGTCCAACCGCACGTACTTGGCGCCGACGTACAGCAGACCGATGATCGCGACGAGGACGAACGCCACCAGCTGAAAGCGCACCAACTTCGATCTCATCGGCCACCCACCCCAAACTTCTCGAGCAGCCCGCTCAACGGGTTCTGCGGCGCGTCCTTCTTGCCGGCCACCGGTTCGGTGCCCGGCGCGACCGGCGCACCCGGCGGCGGGGCCGGCGCGGGCACGATCGGCGGCAGCGGCAGCACCGAGACCGTCGGCCATCCGGGGCGCGGGCCGTTCCCGTTGTAGTACGGGTTCGACGGATCGACCGTCGGTACGTAGCCGCCGTAGCCCGGCTTCGGCGCGATGTACACCGGATCCGGCATCCCGACACCGAGGGCCTCGAACTGCTGGCCCAACCGCATGTCGATCGACAGGAACAGATTCAGCGAGTTGCCGTGGATGACCTTCTCCGCCCCGTCCGGGAACGGGAAGGTCGGGATCAGCGGCAGCACGGTCACCAGGTCGTCCCCGGAGTCGGCGAGGGCCTGCAGGGTGGGACGCAGCGCGCGCAGGTCGGCGATCAGGTTGTCCTTGGACTGGGTGAGCACGTCCGTGCCGACCGTGCCCAGCCGGTCCAGCTGGCCGAGCATCTGCACGAACTGCGGCTGCTGGTCCGCCAGCACCTGAACGGCGGGCGGGATCTCCGCGAGGATCTTGTCGATCTGACCGGTCTGCGCGACCACCCGACCGTTCAGGGTGTCGAGGCCGTCGAGCGCCCGGGTGATGTCGTCGCGCTGCTGGTTCAGCCCGTCGATCAGCGTGTTCGCCTGCTCGAGCAGGCCCCGCGCCTTGGCCTCCCGGCCGTCCAGGGCCGTGGTCAGCTCGTGGATGATCGGCTGGAGTTGGGCGACGCCGCCGCCGTTGAGCAGCAGCGACAGCGCACCGAGCACCTGCTCGATGTCGGTCGCGTGCCGGGTCCGATCCACCGGGATCGTCGCGCCGTCCTCGAGCCGGGCGACGGACGGGTTGTCCGCCGGCGCCTTCAGCTCGATGAACTTCTCACCCAGCAGGCTGGTCTGCTGCACCGAGGCCACCGCGTTCGCGGGCAGGTCCACCGAGGAGTCCAGCACGGTCCGCACGGTCGCGGTCCAGCCGTCGTTCGGCACGGTGATCTCCTGGACGCGGCCGACCGGGACGCCGTCCACCTTCACGGTGGACTGCGGCACCAGGTCCAGCACGTCGTCGAACTCCACGTTCAGGTGCATCGGGTTGCTGCCGATGTCGGCGCCACCGGGCAGCGGCACGCTGTAGATGCCCTGACCGCAGCCCGAGACGACCAACGCGATCGCACAGGCCCCGGAACCGATCGCGACAGTGCGCTTCACCGCCCACCCCCTCTTCGCTGCGCTGCCCCGCATCACTGCCCACCTCGGGGAATGTTCTGGTCACTGATGCCGGGGGCCTGCGAGTTGCCCAACCGCGGCGAGATGACACCGGGTTGGGTGCCGGGAGCCGACGGCCGCTGCAGGTTTTCGCCGCTGAGGATGCCGAAGGGCAGGTTCAGCGTCGGCGTCTTCACGCCCGCTGTCACCTGGCCCATGATCGCCGCGCAGTTGTCCAGGAGCGGGCGCATCTGCCGCCCCAGCGCGTCGAAGTTCGGGTCACCGGGCATCAGCTTGCCCAGGTCCATCAGCTTGCACACGGCACCGAACGGGTCCTGGGTCTCGGGCAGGTTGACCCGTGAGGCCAGGGTGCCGGACTCCGCGTCGTACGAGTTCACGACGTTGCTCAGGGCCAACGGCAGCGTGGTCAACGCGTCCACCAGGTCCTGACGGTTGTCGGCCAGCGTCTGGGTCACCTGGACGAGGCCCTCCGCGTTGCTCGCGACCAGGTCCTTGTTGTCCTGGACGAACGCCGCGACGTCGCCGAGCGCGAACGACAGTTGGTTGAGCGCCTCACCGAGGTTCTGCCGCTCCCCCGCGAGGAAGCCGCTGAGGTCCGCGAGCTGGGTGTTGAACTGGCGCACCTGCGCGTCGTTCGCCGCCAGCGCGCTGACGAAGGTCTGCAGGTTCCGCACCGTGTCGAACAGGTCGCCGCGGTAGTAGTTGAGGGTGGCAGTGGCCTTCGACAGCTCGGTGATCGTCTCGCCGAGCGCCTCGCCGTTGCCGTCGAGGTTCTTCGAGGCGGTGTCCACCAGGTTCGAGAGCGCACCGTCCTTGTTCGCGCCGTTCGGCCCGAGCGCCTCGGACAGCCCCTCGATGCTCGCGTACAACTGGTCCACCTCGACGGGGGTCGCGGTGCGCTCGCGTGGGATCGTCGCGCCGGACGCCATCACCTCACCACCGGTGTACGCGGGCGCCAGCTGGATGTACCGGTCGGAGACCACCGACGGCGTCACCTGTGCGGCCTTGGCCTCGGCCGGGATCTCCACACCACGGTCGACGCGCATCTCGACCCGGACCTGGTCGCCGAGCGGCTCCACCGAGCTGACCGACCCGACCTTCACACCGAGCACCCGCACGTCCGAGCCGGAGTAGATGCCGACGGACTTGTCGAAGTACGCGGTGATCTTCGTGGTGCCGGCGCGGGTGAGCAGCCACCACCCGCCGAAGCCGAGGATCAGCGCGCCGACCAGCACCAGTGACGTGACCACGACCTGGTTCCGGCTGAACTGCTGCCGCTTGCCCGAACTCACCCCGGTCATCAGTTACCCCCCAGAGTGCGCAACGGCTCGCGGTATCCCGGGATGAGCGGGAGGCCGGGCGGTGTCAGGTTGACGACCACCTGGTCGAACCATCGGCCGTTGCCGACGATGTTCGCGTACAAGCGGGTGAACGGCGCGTACAGCTTGATCGACCGGTCGAGATTGTCGTTGTTGTCCTGCAGGATCTGCACCACCCCGCGCAACTGCTCCAGGGCCGGGCCGATCTGCTCCTCGTTGTCCTTGACCAGGCCGGTCAACTGCGCGGAGAGTCGCTTGGTGCCGTCCAGCAGGGCCTGAATCGACTGCTGGCGGCTGTTGAGCTCCTCGAGTAGCAGTCCCGCGCTGCCGATCAGCCTGGTGAACTCGGCGTTCCGGTCGGCCAGCACCTTGGTGGTCTGCGC
>NZ_JBFUJP010000073.1:0-25287 GCF_056401315.1 Rhodococcus sp. P4_F5
GGCACGTAGAACGAGTCGAAGCCACAACGTTCCGCGGCCGCGGCGGCCGAGGCCGGCGTGATCCCACGATCACTCGTGAACAGCGTGATACCGAATTTCACCGTAGGTCTCCCTTGCGCCGTCTGCGAGCACTCGAATCAGACCGAGACTATTAGCTGGACAGCTGTTTGCCAAGGTGTCCAGACCGATCGGTCTCGATCCCAGATCTAGAACTCGTTCACCGGACACTGCAAGGGCCGGGACCAGCCATGCGATCCTGTCCCCCGTCAGAAACATGACACAAGTTCCGACGTTCACGAAGCCACCCCCAACGGTGTGCTTCGTCGCATGCGGCGTCCATCCGTTGCCGGGTGGCAGTATGGGATTCCAAGAGGCCTGCCGGGCATTGTCCCGGTCGGCCACGACGTTCCGGGATCTGCCGTGAGGTGAGTGCCGTGCCGCATCGTCGAGGACGCCACACGCGGCGGATCGGCATGACCGATGGCCGGTGACGACCCGTTCGCGACCCAGCGCGGTGTGCCCCCGTCGGCGACGCCGGAACTCGCCGCCGTCGGGTTCGCCGATGCGAGCGAGATCGGGCGCGGCGGCTTCGGCGTCGTCTACCGCTGCACCGAGGCGACCCTGGACCGCACCGTTGCCGTGAAGGTGCTCACCGCCCACCTCGACGAGGAGAATCGGGCACGCTTCATCCGGGAACAGCGGGCGATGGGCCGGCTCACCGGGCACCCCAACATCGTCAACGTCCTGCAGGTCGGGACCACCGCGAGCGGACTTCCCTACCTCGTGATGCCCTATCACGCGCAGCGTTCCCTGGACGTGCGCATCCGCGACCACGGCCCGCTGTCGCTCGAACAGGCCCTGCAACTCGGCGTGAAGCTGGCCGGTGCGGTGGAGTCCGCGCACCGGCTCGGCATCCTGCATCGCGACGTCAAGCCGGCGAACGTCATACTCACCGACTACGGTGAGCCCGCGCTCTCCGACTTCGGCATCGCTCACCTGCCCGGTGGGTTCGAGACCGCCACCGGCACGTTCACCGCCACCCCGGCCTTCACCGCACCTGAGGTCCTGGGCGGTGGCCCGCCCAGTGCCGCCGCGGACGTGTACGGCCTCGGCTCCACGCTGTTCTGCGCCCTCACCGGCCACGCGGCCTTCGAACGCCGCACCGGCGAGCAGGTCGTCGCGCAGTTCCTGCGCATCACTTCTCAGCCCGTGCCGGACCTGCGCGAACTCGACATTCCCGACGACGTGGCCGGGGCAATCGAGCGCGCCATGTCCGCGGATCCGGGCGCCCGCCCCACCGCGGCACAGTTCGGCGACGAACTGCGGGAGATCCAGTTCCGCCACGGACTTCCGGTCGACGAGATGGCCCTGAAGTCCCCGACCAGTCCGAAGCGGGCCGAGCGTCCGTCGACTGGTGGCGGGCTCCCGCGGACCGGCCCCTCGACTCGGGGCGGGAGGGGAAACCTGCCCGCGGAGCTGACGAGTTTCGTCAACCGTCGCAGCGAACTGGCCGAGGCGAAGGAGCTGCTCTCCTCCTCCCGCTTGGTGACGCTCACCGGAATCGGTGGCGTCGGGAAGACCCGCCTCTCGCTGCGGATCGCGCAGAGCACCGAACGCGCCTTTGCCGAAGGGGCGTGGCTGGTCGAATTGAGCGACCTGCACGACGAGTCGCTGCTGGTCGGCGTGGTGGCGGCCGCCCTCGGACTGCAGTCCTTCTCCCGCGAGCCGCTGCAGACGGTCCTCACGGAGTTCCTCGAGCCTCGCCAGACCCTCCTGGTGCTCGACAACTGCGAGCAGGTGATCGACGCGGTGGCGGACCTGGCCGAGAACCTGCTCCGCCACTGCCCCGGGCTGCGCATAATCGCCACCAGCCGCGAATCGCTGGGCATCGGAGGGGAGGCGACGCTCCGGGTTCCGCCGCTCAGCGCACCCGCCCCCGACCGCCAGCTCGACCTGGCGGGACTGCCCAGCTACGACGCGGTGACACTGTTCGCCGAACGCGCCGCGTCGGTCCTTCCGGGATTCACGCTGACCGAGGACAACATGGCCGCCGTGGCCGGGATCTGCTATCGGCTCGAGGGACTGCCGCTGCCGATCGAGCTGGCGGCGGGGCGACTGCAGGCGCTGTCACCCGAGCAGATCCTGCAGCGGCTCACCGACCGCTACACGCTCCTGACCCGTGGCGGACGCACCGCCCCGACCCGGCAGCAGACCCTCCGGCTGTGCATCGACTGGAGCCACGAGTTGTRCACCCCCCAGGAACAACAGTTGTGGGCTCGCATGTCCGTGTTCGCGGGCACCTTCGAGCTCACCGCGTTGGAACAGGTCTGCGGCGCCGACCTCACCCCGGACGCGCTGCTCGACCTGGTGGCGTCGCTGGTGGAGAAGTCGATTCTGATCCACGAGGAAACGGCGACGGCGGGGCGGTACGGGCTGCTGGACACCATCCGTGAGTACGGTCTCGAGAAACTGGAGGCGACCGGCGAGTCCGCACAGATGCGGCGCCGCCACCTGGACTGGTACGAGCGCCTGGCCCTGAGGGCCGAAGCCGACTGGATAGGACCCCGCCAGCTGGACTGGATCGCCCGACTGAAACTCGATCAGCAGAACTTTCGTGAGGCACTCGATGCCAGCATGGCGGAGCCGGGTGACGTGGCGGTCGGTCTCCGCATCACGGCCGCCCTGTACTCGTTCTGGCTTGTCAGCGGACAGATCAACGAGGGCGCCCGCTGGACCGAACGAATGCTGACCGTCGAGGGGGTTCCGCGCGGCGCGGAGTGGGTGCGAGCCGTGAGCCTGGGCGCGGCGCTCAACGCGTTTCGGAGCGACATCGAGACCGGCACCGAATGGATCGGCTGGGCGCGCGCGGCCGCAACGGACACGGACGGCCCTGACGTCGCCGCCACCGTGCGGTACGCCGCAGGCGTCCTGGCGCTGGGCGGCAATGACATATCCACCGCGGCAACATATTTCGATGCCGTCCTGGAGGCGTGTCCGCCCGACAACCACCTCCTGCGGGTCATCACCTTGACCGGCGCCGAGGTGTCGGCCGGGCTACTCGGACAAGCGGAGAGGGCGGCCGACTGCCTCTCACAGGTGCTGGACATCACCGAGCCGCGCGGCGAGCTCGCGTTCCGGTCGTGGGCAGTGCGGACGCTCGGGTTGGCGGTGTGGACGACCGATCCGGCGCGAGCGATCGCGCTGTTGGAGCAGGCTTTGCGACTGTCCCGGTCCGTCGACAATTCGTTCGGCTCCGCTCCCAGCCTCGAGGGCCTGGCCTGGATCGCCGCGGCCGACGGGAACTACACGAGGTCCGCGGTGTTGCTGGGCTGCGCACAGGCCATGCGGCAGACGGGCGGCCTGCCGGACATCGCGATCCCGGGCCTGCGCGCACAGCACGACGAGTGCGAGCGACGGACCCGCGAGGCTCTGGGCCAGAGGGCGTACGACTCGGGGTACCGGAAGGGAGCGTCCGCGACCTTCGGAGAGGCCGTCGCGTACGCACTCGCCGAGTCCCGCGAGCCGTCTCGGCCACGGGCGACCGCCTCGGACAAGACTGCACTGACCCGGCGCGAACTGCAGGTCGCCGACCTGGTCGCCGAGGGGCTGACCAACAGCGCCATCGCCGCCAAGCTCGTGATCTCGCAGCGGACCGCGGAGGGACACGTCGAGCGCATCCTCGCCAAGCTGGGCTTCACCTCGCGAACGCAGATCGCCGCCTGGATCGTCGATCGCAACCAGGGCTGACCGGGCCGGCGACCGTCGAACCGGACGACCAGCGCAATCGCCTCCGACGAGGCAGTCGCGGCGGTCGTCCGGGTGACTTCGGCGAAAGTCGTCGACGGTCTCAGCCGACGACGATGGTGCCGCGACCCGGAACGTGCGGGAAGTTCGTGTCGATCTGGACTTCGATCCGCCCGACCCCGGTGGGCGCGGTCATCGGCACCCACAGCCCGTCCGTCGGCGACAGCGGCGTGTCGTCGCCGAGCGGCACCGGCCGCCCCGGGAAGACTCCGCTCGCTCCGGTGTCCAGGTTCTTCCAGCGCAGGGTCGCCTCGACGCCGCAGTACGGGGTCTGGAACACGCCCGGAACGAAGGTGAACTCCGGCCGCACCCAGATCGTCGGATTCTGCCCGAAGAAGAGGGCGTTCGGATCGTAGTGGGCGTCCACTGTCCCGACGCACCCGATCGCCCCGCCGCCGAGCGTGTACGTGGGCGAGATCCCCACCGGGTCCGCCGACGACCCGGTCGACGCCGCGGCGGTACCGCCCGTCAGCGACGCCGCCACCGCGACCGACACCACAACTGCCCTGGTAATTTTCATCGTCCCTGCCCCCCAGCCGACGCTACGGCGTCATCACGTAGGCGCCATCGTAGGCGACCACCTGGTCCCACCCCCGCGCAAACCGCTGGTCGCCGACCACCGGCTTGCGGATCGGGCCGAGCGCCCACGCCTGCTGGTCCGGGGTGGAGGAGAATGATCGGGCAGCCGTCCCGGTGCGAGCACGGACTAGAATCGTCGCTGTGCACCAGCCGTGGCCGGTGATCGAAAGGCGAGCGGAATCCACCGCGATCGTCGAGGCCTTGGGATCGACCGACGGTCCCCGGGGCGTACTTCTCGACGGCCTCGCCGGCACCGGAAAGAGCACGCTGATCGCGGACTCCGCCGCTTCCCGGAACCGCCCCGTCAAATGGATGATCGGCACCACAGCCGCGCAGCACACGCCGTTCGGCGCCTTGGCTCAACGCGTCGACGACGCGTCCCCGTGGAAGCTGGCGGCGATGCTGTCGGATTCCCACAAAGCCCTCGCTCAGGAAGTACGAAACGGCACCATCGTCGTGGACGACGCGCACCTGCTCGACCCGCTGTCGGCCACACTGCTCAATCAGCTCGCGACCGACGGCGCCGTCTCGCTGGTCGTGGCGATCCGGACGGGCGAGCCCGCACCCGACGCGATCACCGCCTTGTGGAAGGACCGAGGATTCGCCCGGATCACCCTCGGCTGCTTCGATCGCGGCGAAACCGACACGGTACTCACTGCCGCCCTCGGCGGTCCGGTGGAGTGCACCACGTCCGAGCGCATCTGGACGGCCACGCAGGGCAATCCTCTGTATCTTCGGCACCTGGTCGAGGGTTCGCTGGCCGCGGGTAGCCTGCGCTGCAGCGACGGGATCTGGCACCTACGCGGTGAGCCCGCCATCACCCTGGAGCTCGGGCTGCGCCTTCATCGGCAGTGCGCCTGCGCACCTCTCGCCGCCCGTCGCGTCCTCGCACTGGTCGCGTTCGGTGAGCCCCTCGACCTGACCGTTCTCGGCGAGTTGACCAGCCAGGAGTCGATGCTGGCGGCCGAGCGTTTCGGCCTTGTCCGTTTCAGCAGAGAGGGCTCGACACTGGTGGCGCGGCTGGCACACCCGTTCCTCGGCGAAGTGGTCCGCAAGAGCGTGGACGTTCCGGAGGCCCGCCGAATCCGCGGCGAGCTGGCCACCCGACTCGGCGAGGACGCCACGGGTCCGATCGAGCGCATCCGCGCGGCGGAACTCTTCCTCGGCAGCGACCGCAAGGCGAGCGCCCCATCGCTCACCGCAGCCGCTGCAGACGCCACGGCGCTCTGTTCCTTCGACAGCGCAGAAACCCTCGCTCGAGCCGCTGCTGCGGGTGGCGGCGGATTCCAAGCCCAACTCATCCGCGCCGGCGCACTCGCCTGGACCGACCGGGGCGACGAAGCGGAGCGGCTCCTGTCCGCATTGGATGTGACGGGCAGCGCGGAGTCGGACCTCGTCCGATGGGCCGTGCTTCGTGCGGGAAACCTCTTCTGGAACCTGGACGCACGCAGGCGCGCAACGGACGTACTCGATTCCGCGGGCACGCACGTCATCACGCCTGCGGGCCTCGATTGCCTGAACGCCGCCCGCGCAACCATCGACGTCTCCATCGGTCACGCCTCCGCCGCGGCGAAGACTGCCTGCCGAATCCGCGACTCGTCCACCGCCCCACCGGGCGCCCTGATGTGGGCCGCAAGCGCGGGCTGTCTCGCGCTGAGCCTGATCGGACGCGGATTCGAGGTACCCCCGTGGGCACGACAAGCCCTCAGGTCCGCCGACTCCGACACGTCCGCACTGAGATTCGCAGTTGGACACGGCGAGGTACTGGCGCTGACCTACACCGGACAGTTCGACCGGGCAGAGTGCTCCGCACGGAACTACCTCGAGATGGCACGAAATCACGACGTCGCATGGTTCGGCATGAGTTCATCGTTCGGAAAGCTCGAGCTGGCCATGGGACGGCTCGACGAGGCGAGGAACCGGCTGGAATCGGTCATCGCGATACTCGGTCGGTCCAACCCCGTATGGCGAGTGCTTGCCAATCTCCTCCTCGCCCAGTCCCTGGCATTGTCGGGCCGACAGACCGACGGGATCGCCGCAGTTCGGCGCGCGGAGGCGTCTTTCGGGGAGAACACGCTGCTCTACAAACCTGACCTCGCCATCGCTCGGGCATGGATCTCGGCCGGATCGGGCGACCTCGGAGCTGCCATCGGGCTCGCGCGTCGGGCTGCCGACACCGCCGGTGAGTACGGACTGCTGGCCGTCGCCGCGGAGGCGATGCACACTGCGGTCCGATTCGGTGACCGCTCCGTTGCCTCCCGGCTGACCGCGCTGTCGAACGTCGTCGACGGCTTCCTGATTGCGCCCATGGCCGCACAGGCCGTTGCCATGGCCGCGTCGGACTGCAGCGGACTGCTTTCTGCCGCAGCCCGGTTCGATCAGCTGGGTGCACGGCTGTTGGCGGCGGACGCGTACGCCCAGGCTGCGCACTCCTACCGGCGAGCGGGTGATCGCCGCCACCAGCTGGGTACGTCCGCACGCGCGTACTCCCTCGCCCAGCAGTGTGGCGGTGCACGCACGCCGGCAATCTTGGCTGCGGCCAGCCCGCTACCGCTGACGACGCGTGAGCACGAGATCGCCCTGCTGGCCGCCACCAGACTGACGAACCACGAGATTGCCGATCGGCTGGCCGTGTCGACACGCACCGTCGAGGGGCACCTCTATCGCACCTTCACGAAGCTCGACGTGTCCGACCGGGCGGAGCTGGCCGAGACCATCCGTATGGAGAACGGCCAATAGGCGCCCTATTTTCCTCGACGCAGCTTGTCCACCAAGGCTTCCCGATCCGCGACCTCGAGCTTCGCGAACATGCGGTACACGTGGCCTTCGACCGTCCTCACCGACAAGGTCAAGCGCTCGGAGATCTCCCGATTCGTCATTCCGGTGGCAATGAGCGAGGCAACCAGGTTCTCTCGGGCGGTCAGCGGTGTCGGGTTCTCGAGCGCATCGAGCGCGGGGGTGCGCGCACCGGGGCACCGAGACGCGAGCAGCCTGGCCGTTGACGCCGACCGCTGTTCACCGTGACGGTCACCGTTCCGTCGGTGCGCCGCCGCGGCCTGCGCCGCCGCGTCGGCGGCCAGCAGGTTGGCGGACATCTCCTCGAATTGGGCTGCGACCCGGTCCAATCCGTGACCGTCATGGGATTCCAACATCTGGGCGTGCCCTGCAGCGACGCGAACGAGTGGGCCGTCGACGCGGCGCGCAAGGCGTCGGAGCCGACCGGTGGCCGACCGGTCCCCGAATCGTACGGCGGTGTGGAGGACCGTAGCCTCGAGTCCGAACATCGAGCCGGCCCGTGCGAGGGCGGCCGCCTCTCGCGCCACCCTGATCGCGCGGGGGTACTCGCCCCGCGCGGCGACGGCCCAGGCCCGGGCATGCACCAGATCGGGTTCGAACGACGCGAGGTGTTCGCCGAAGGAATCCCGGGCGCTTTCGAGTGCTTCGGTCGCCTGCTCTGCCTGCCCCAGCGCGCCGAGCGCCTGGCACAGGCCGACGGAGCACAGGACGATCCACAACTGCGGGCCGCCGTTCATGGCGGCGGCGCGGCCCCGCCGAAACTGATCCTCCGCATCAGCCACACGGCCCGTGGCGAGGTGCGCGAGACCGCGGATGTAGCCCTCCACCACCCACCTCGACCGACCGGGCAGCGGCACCGACGAGCAGCGGTCGAGCACCGCGTCGATGTCGGCAAGGTTCCCCGACAGCGTCGCCGCCAACACTTCGGCAGCACCGATCTGGGTCTGGCCGAACACGAACCCATCGGCCCTCGCCGCCGACACGCCGCGCGCCGCGATTGCGGGCACGTCATCGGCGCGACCCGCACGCGCCATGGCGATCCCGCCCGCGGACACGGCCAACACCAGCGCCAGAGCCGCGCAATGCTCGGCCCCGAACAGCCTCCGCGTCAGCTCGATCGAGCGCGGCACCTTGTTGGCGAGCGAGTCGAAGACGACCTCCGCCGAGGTCACCACGTCCTTCCCGTTGCCGGTCGTCGCCCGCGCCCGCAGTCCGGCCAACTCCTGACGGGCCGCGGCCTGCTTCTCACCGAAGAAGAGGCTGATCGAACGCCACAGACCCCACGTCAACATCTCGGGCTCGGACATCTGGTCGGGGTCGAACGCGGCGAGAAGCGTGTCGGCCTCGTCGGCCCGACGCTGCCAGATCATCGCCCGGGCCGCTACCACCGCTGCTCTCACTCCGCCGCCGCGGGCCAGGGCCGACTGTGCGAGGCGTTCGGCCAAGGGATGGTCGCCCAGGGCCAGCGCACGCTCGGCCGCGGCGGCCAGGAGACCGCCGTCAAGCTCGACATCGCTGTCCAGGGCGAGCGTTGACAGCCGGAGCTGATCGCCGGGCGTCCCGCGGTCGGCGAGGGCTCGTGCAATTCTCCCCCGCCGGCTCCGCGCGGCCAGTGTGCTGGATCGCTCCCGGATCGCCTGCCCCAGAATGGGGTGGCTGAGCCGCGCGACGCGTCTTGCCCCGTCGGAACCGATCCGCAGGTGGCCGCTGAGGAGCGCCGCCGCGACCGCGTCACGCGACGCGGCATGGTGAAGAACGTCCACCTCGAGCACGCCGCCGAACGCCAGGAGCCGGAGTACTTCCAACGCGTCGGGTGCCACGTTGCGCAGGCGCGACGCGAGCAGGGCGGCCAACTCCGCGGTCATGACGGGCCGGGAGTGCAGCTGCCACACGCGCCCGATCTCATACAGCAACCCCGCCCCCCAGGACCCCTCCACGAGATGCCGGAGGTACAGCGGGTTACCCTCCGACACCTCCCATATCCATTCGGCGCTGACCTGGTCCAACGGCCCGCCGAGGGCGGACTCGACCACCCGCGCGGACTCGTCGTGACCGAAGGCTGTGAGGTTGACGCGCTCGAGCAACCCATCGGTGAGTATCGCGGTGTCCGAAGTGGTTTCGCCGCCGCCCAGTGTCACGACCAGGTGGACGATTCCGTCCTCGGCCAGCTGCCTGACCAGGGCTGCAGACAGCGGGTCGAGCAGGTCCGCGTCGTCCACGACGATCGTCGTCCGACGGCCGCGGCCCTCGAGGACAGAGCGGGCAGTCGCGAATGCCGCGGCCGCGTCGGTGGTCGCGTCGATCTCGACCAGATGGGCAAAGGCCCCCAGCGGAATCCGTCGAGATGACTCCGTGCCGACGGCCCACAGGCTGTTGCGGCGGTTTCGTGACGCAATGGTCCGCGCCAGGGTCGTCTTCCCCACCCCGGCGGGACCGACAATCACCACCCCGCGCGTCGACTCCCGTGAGGCGGCGATGATCTCGTCCCCCCACGCGATCGATGGCCACCTCAGGACCATTAAGGGATTGTAGGCCGCCGAAGTTGGTGGACGCGCGAGATCAGTCGCTATCGACCACCGTGTGGGCCAGCTGCCCCGTCGTCGCGGAGCTCGGTGTGACTCGACACCGGGATCTTGAACTGCAGAACTCGGTACGGCCACCCCCGGTCCGGGCCCTCGGTCTTCCACTGACTCAGCAGGATGTGGAACCCCCGGTCCAGTGTCGAACCGGGGACGATCGACGGTCCGTAGAGCTGCGCCACCGCGTCGTCCCCCTCCTGCCCCCAACCGACGCCGCGGATGGGCGTGCTCTTGTGCGCCTCGTAGAGGTTGTCGGTGATCTCGGCGAAGACCCGCACGTCGATGTCGTAGCCGCCGACGTTGGAGGAGTCGAAGTTCACGAACACCCACTTGCCCTGGATGCGCCGCAGGCACATCTCTCCGAACTTGTCCGCCGAACCCGCTCCCTCCAGCACGGGCGTGGGCTCGTTGCCCCAACCCCACGCCTCGTCCTTCCATCCCCAGCCCTCGTACCCGCTCGGGTCCGCGATCCGGTCACTGCGCACTCGCCTGAGAATCAGCGGCTTGTCGCGTTGGAAGCCGGTGGAGAACACGTACACCCACCCGTCCTCGGCGACATCCCAGGTCCACAGCTGCGCGAGTCCGCGGTGCAGCCCCGGAGCGAACTTGGCCCCGGTGTGCTGCCAGGTGTGGCCGTCGTCGGTCGACTTCCAGATCTCGGTCCACACCACGTTCCCGAGGCCCTTGTTGACCATGACGTGCAGGTACATCGTCTCGCCCACGGTGATGACGTCCGAGGGCAGAACGGTGGAGAACACCGGGTTGTCGTGCGGGTAGTCCCAGAGCTGACGGGCATAGTTGGGGTCTCCGCCCGCGGCCTCGCTCCAGGCAATCCCCTGGTCCAGCATCTTGGTGTCGGAGAACAGCGCGACTGGTGCGCGCCAGTCGCCGTCGCCCACCCGTGGTCCGCGGAAGGTGTCCCCGAACACCGCCAGTATCCGCCCCGACGGCGTACGCGCCATGACGCCGAGATCGGTTGCCGCCATTCCGAACCGGTCGGTCAGGCCCGGACCCGTGGCGTCCTCGATCTTCTTCGAGCGCTGGACCTTGGGCCCGGGGTCGATCGGCGGCGTCCGCTTGGGCGGCTCGGGTGCCGGTAGCCGCCACCCGTTGCGAATGACCTCGTTCCACTCGCCCTCGTAGACGTTCCCGGTGACGGGCCAGCCCCACAGCTGCTGCATCCGGGTGGCGGCCTGCTTGGTGGCGTTGTCGAAGATGCCCGATCCGGGGATCCCGATCGTCTCCTGCCAGCGTCTGAGGCCGTCCTTCGAGGACTGCGGCTCGTTGCCGTAGGTGTTCGACCACGACTCGGTGGGGCCGTCCAGCGGGCCCCAGTAGTGACCGGCGGGGAGCGGGAAGCGGTCCGGATCGTCCTTGACTCCCGCGTAGCGCCTCGCCGCCGCGAGCACCACGTCGTACGGGAAGGTGTCGGGGACGTCCCAGTGCGTGCCGTCCTTGAATCCCTTGAGGATCACCGACCCGTAGGTGTAGTTGTTGTGGCTGCTCACACCCCGGAGGTTCGCCCCGACCCCGCCGATGTCGACGCGCTCGATCGGGATGTCGTAGTCCCTGGCGACGGTGGCGATCACGAACGCCACCATGTCGAGCTTCTTCTCGTGCGCGAGCCACTGCTCGCGGGTCTTCGGCCGTTCCTCGCGGTTCGGGTTCGCCCCGCTCCAGGTCTCGACGGTGCCCGAGGTGCCCACCATCGCGATCTGGACGCTCACGCGGTTGTCGCTCAGCACGCCCCACGCGGTGTTCTTGGTCGTGACGGTGTTGATGATGTGCTCGTCGTCGACGAGGTAGTGGTAGCTGCCGTCCTGCTGGCGGGCCTGGTAGTCGGCGACGTTCTCGGCGCGGGTGGTCCACTCCTGGTTCTCCGTGGTGTGCAGATAGATTCGCAGATAGGCACCGTGCCCGGCGTCGTACCCCGGGCCGCCGTACCACGTGATCGGGTATCCGGCGGCAGCCGCGATCGGCCCGGGCCGTGCCGGTTCCGTGACGGGGGCGGGGGTACTGCCCCATTGACCGAACGGCTCCTTGAGGATGCGGTTCCGGTCGATGCCGACGCCTGCCACCTTCTGCTTGTCGATCTCGAACTGGTGCAGGTGGGCGGCGGGGTGGACGCGGCCGTTGCTGCCCCAGTTGTGCATCCAGAAGTAGGTGCCGATGCCGTCGCGGATCGCCCAGTCGATGGTCGGGTAGTTGCAGTAGACGCCCAGCCGGTCCTTGCCGAGACGGTCCTGCCACGCCTGCAGGTACGGGCGAACCAGGGTGTTCCACTGCTCCTCGCTGGGCGAGGCGTCCACCGACACGTAGATCGCGGACGTGTCGGGACCGCCGGCCTCGCGGTGCAGCGCGATGCCTCGCTCGGCGTCGCGACGCCCCTGCTCGGCGCCACCGAGCCAGTCGGACTTGCCGAACTGGAAGTTGGAGACCACCACCATCCCCCGGGCGCGGAGGTCGTCGGCCTCCTGCCTCCGCAGAGGCTTGCCGATCATCCATCCGGCGCGCGGATCCGAGATGTAGCGGATGGCGCCGACGAATCCGCTCGACTGGATCTGCTGCGCGGTCGGGACACCGGCCGAGAAGTCCACCAGCAGCTTGCCGACCAGCGAGCCCTGCCCGTCGCCCGTCGTGACCCCGCGCGGATCGACCGCATCGCGCAGCCACATCACATTGGGATCGAGGTCCGGCCCCCCGAATCGACCGGGCGCGCCGAAGGTCTCGAAGTGCAGGTGCGGTCCGCTCGAGCCGCCCTCGTTGCCGACCACGGCGATCTTCTGACCCGCGTGCACCATGTCCCCGAACCTCCACTGGCGCCCGGTGTCCGGGTTGACGAAGGATGACGGCGGCGTGTGTCCGAACGTGAAGTCCAACCCGCATTCGTTCTGCGAATCGATGACGAGCCAGGACCCGTAGCCCTGCGGGTCGTCGTTGATCCCGACGTGCGCGATGGTGCCGTCGGTGGGTGCGTAGATCGGAGTGCCRGTGTCCGCGGCGATGTCCACRCCGCGATGGTCCGGTCGGTCTGGGGTCCGGTAGCCGCTGCTTTCGCCTGAGTATGTTCCGCGGGCCAGCGGGTGGTAGCGAATCATGAGTGCCTCGCGAGTGAGGAAGGACCTGCGTCAAGTTTTCGAGAGGGCGGTTGCCCGGCGGTGYGCCGCCTGGGGATACCCGCCACAGTGCGCAACGTCCATCTTGATCATCCGCGCCGGCACTGAATGCGTCATGAGTAGTCGTCTACTCGTTTCCTGCCTGCGCCGCGGTGGCCCACCGCGTCGGCTTGCGACAGCAAACAACGATGACATCGACCCCAACCATCGGCGGGACAGTCGAGTAGTCGATTACGCATGCCAGCGGGCCCAAGAGTGGCACACAATTGGCATGTCCCGGCACCGCGCGGGTTTTCCCAGCGGGAACAAACCGCTCACCACAAGAACGGAGATCCCATGTCTGCGAAGCGCGTAGTGTCGCGCGAGTACAAGCTCATGCTGCATGCATCCCTCTTTGCTGGCACAGAAGACTCCCTGCTCCGGAAGGCAGACAACTTCTGGCAGACGTGTGGAAAGGCAATTCGCGCAGTTGCTTCGACACTGACGGGACATTTGACACGACGTCCAGGAGGCGGCGCATTCGCTTCTACGACACGCCAGGACAGCGCCTGCATGCGCGCGACTATGTCTTTCGTGAGCGCATCGACATGACGTCCGGTCGCCGGGAGGCAACCCTGAAGTGTCGCCATCCAGATCGCTACGTGGCACAGGATCGCAATATGGTTGCGGCCGAGGACATCCGGGGCAAGACGAAGTTCGAGGAGGACATCAAGCCGCCACACCAATCGCTCTACAGCTATTCCACCACGCAGGAAATCTACCCTGACAAACACCTGAATCACATGAAGGACCCCATGGGTCTCTACCCCGGACTCGTCGACCAACTTCGCTCACACGATGAGGATGAGGCCATCACGGTGGTCGGCGGCTTCACCGCCCGGGAGTTGGTGCTTACCGGGGCCGCCCTTCAGATCGGCAAAGCACCGAAGGTCGACGCCGAGTGCGCGCTGATCGTTTGGTACGACACGGAAAAGGACCTCGATATTCCTGCCGTGGTCGAGTTCAGCTTCAGATACGGCGACAAGGACGAGCAATATTCCGGAATCGTCGCTCGAACTGCCTACGACGCCTTCCAGTCGCTGCAAGGTTCGGCATGCGCCGATTGGGTAGACCAACAGTCCAAGACGAAAACGCTCTTCGTCTACAGCTGAGGGCACGAGCAGCGAACTGTCGCGAGTGGCCCGCGGGCACCGTCGCGAACTCGACTCCGGTCACGGTGTTTCCAGCTCCAGTCGGCCCTTTTCGACCCGGACCACCCGAACGACCCGATGCTCCCCCGCGGCCGTGGTCAGTTCCAGGCTCTCGTTCTCGGCACCCGACACCCACCTGCCCACCCGCGGCTCGTTGGCGTCGCCTCTGCCTGTCGCCCAGTCGACGTAGGAGCCGTCCGGCCGGAACTCGATCCCGTCACGACCTCGCGCACGAGGGAAGTCGTACCCGGCCGGCCGGTACACCCGGATACCGTCGTGGTCCTCCTCGAACGAATGGCCCCAGCGTCCGCACAGTTCCGTCACGCCGTGCTCCGTCCCGTCTACGTGGAGGCCGACATTTCCGATGGCTCGGCCGCCACCTCGCCGTCTCCCGCATGCCACTCGGCGCGTGCCGCGAGTTCCGGTCGGCCGAGCGATTCCCATCCGTCCTGCGAGGGCCGCCACCCCGAGCCGTCCCACCACTTGTGGTGCACGGCGCCGTCCGCCCCCGTCACGAACACGTCCATGCGTCCGGAATCCGTTGAGACCACGGTCGGCTGACCGATGACGGACACCGCGCCTGCCACCGCCGGGGCCTCTGCGGTGGCAGGCGGGGCCTCCACCCGGGGAACCGCGGGCTCCGGCGCGTGCTGCTCGGTCCACAACTGCCTGCGGGCGCCGTCCAGGCACGCCGTCATCCGGGCGACCTGCCCCTTGGTGAACATCACCATCCCCGCGTCGTTGGTGTAGTCCATGTAGTCCATGAACAGGTCCCCGTCGGGGCCGTTGTTCCAGGTGATCCTGGGGAAGGTGGGGATGCCGCCGTTGGAGCCGGCCTGGTTGGGCGTGTCGTCCACCTCGTCGCTGCCGCGGCAGCCAGTGCCGTCGTCACCCCAGATGTGGAAGAGGTTGAGGTAGTGACCGATCTCGTGGGTGGTGGTCCGGCCGAGGTTGAACGGGGCCGCCGCGGTGCCCACGGTCCCGAATCCGGTGTGCGTGATCACGACTCCGTCGGTCGCGATCGGGCCGCCGGGGAACTGCGCATAGCCGAGCAGCCCTCCCTCCAGCTGGCAGACCCAGATGTTCAGGTAGCGCTCGGCGGGCCACGCGGTGGCCCCACCGCTCTCGACGAACTTGACGCCGTCACCCTGGTCGAACGCGGCGACGTTGGTCGACGTGCGGGTGATGCCGTTGGACGGCCGCCCCAACGGATCGGCGGTGGCGAGGAAGAACTCGAGCTGCGCGTCACCGATCAGCTCCTCGAAGACGTCGGGGACCGTCGACAGGTCGTCGTTGGCGGCGCGGAAGTCCCGGTTGAGCACCTCGATCTGGCTCGCGATCTGCGCATCGGAGATGTTCTGCTCCGGGGTGTGCGCCACCACGTGGACGACGACCGGGATCCGTGCGAGGCCGCGGGCCGCGGCCGCGCCGGTCGACTCCAACTCGATCGTCTGATTCTCGATCTCCGATCGCGCGATGCGGTAGGACTCCGACTCCGTCAGCAACCTGCGGTGCACCTCCATCGCTCCACACTGGCGACGGGTCGGCAGTTCGACATTTGCGTCGTTGCTGGTCATTTCCTTGAACTCCTTTGCAACCGTTGATCGTCAGAGAAGGAGGTCCTGCGGACGGATCAGTTCGCGGGGCAGGCCGCTGGCCTCGATGTGCTCGAGCGGATCGGCCGCGAGGTACGCATCCAGGCCGAGTCCGGTCAACGCGGCGATCCGCCGGACCGGGACCTGGAAGGTGCGATATGCGCCGAAGGAGAACGCCTCCTCCCCCTCCGCGAACTCCTCGAGCAGCGCCGCCTGGCTGAGCAGGTACCCGGTGACGGACAGCTCGCCGTCCTGCTTGACCATGCCCACGGTCTTCCAGAACTGCCGGGGCAGCGACACCCCGCGGTACCGGGGATCGTCGGCCGCCAGCACCGGCCCCGACACCACGCTGACAGCGAGGTCGGCATTGTCCGTGTTGTTCAGGATGTAGTCCTCCAGTCCCAGCCAGAGGGTGCTGCCGGCGTTGAAATCGTGGTGTTGCGGAGTGCAATTGGTGAAGTGGAAGGTGTCGTCGTTCGCGGCCTTCGCGGCCGGGCCCCAGGCCGGATCGAGCCGGCGCACCAGGTGCCCGCGGTCGAGGGGATTCTTCTTGTAGACCGCCTCGCCGGTCTGTTGGTTCGCGGGCAGCCGCGGATCGAGGATCCAGCGGTCGCTCTCGCGCCGCAGGTCCTGCGACTGTTTGCCGTCGATGTTCACCGCGGTGAACAGGGCGAGCGCCCTGGTCCGGTGCATGACGACACTGAAATGGTGGTAGCGCAGCTCCGGGGAGGCGACCGCCTCCAACGCCCCGCCGTGCTCGGGCAGCGGCAGCGGCACGCCCAGGAAACCCGCATCGTAGCCACCGCGGTTGCGGTAGTCCGGGTCGATGGAGATCGCCTCCGGTTCGGGTCCGGCGGCCCGCGGCGAGCCGACCACGGCAAACGGCGGCGAGCCGCCCGTGACGGATGGCGAGCTGCCGCCCCCGGAGGCGCCCACGCGCACGGTGATCTCGAGTGGAATCTGCACGGTCACCTCGCCCTCGCGGGAGGTCTGCCCCCGCCATGCGGTGGCGGGCGTCGGCAGGTCCACCGCCGGGGTCTGCCGTTCCACCTGGTCGACGGCAAAGGCCTGGTCCACGAGTGAGCGCCACGCGGGCGGCAGGTCCAGGCCGCGGAGGTGCTGGAGGATCCGGCTGATCCGCACCCCCTCGTTCAGGACCCCACCGAACTCGGTGTGTGCGGGTGCCCGCACGCTCGCGTGATGCAGGGCGACGACCTCCCACTGGTCGTTGAAGACCGGGGATCCCGAGGACCCCGGTTCGGTGTCCGCCGAGTAGTGCAGGAAGCGATCCGGAATGTCGACGATCCGGTTCTCGCGCAACGCGATCTGCTTCTTGGCGCCGCGGGGATGCTGCACGATGGTGACGAAGTCACCGATGATCGCCTTGCCCTCCGACTCGATCAACCGGTTGAAGCCGAACGGCGCGAGCAACTCGGGCCGACCGCGGACCGCGACGAGGGCGAAGTCCCGTTCCCGGTCCGCGACGAAGAAGCCCCCCGGGTCGAGCGGGAAGGTCTGCCTCGGCAATTCCCTGCCGTCGACCCCGTCCTGGAAGTTGAACTCGATCACACTGTTGCGGGCCGTGTCCGCGTCCGGCAGCACGTGATGGTTGGTCAGCATCAGCGTCGGCGAGACGAGCGACCCGGTCCCGAAGCCCTGGTCGATCCCGCGTCCGTCGCGAATGACCACCCGACAGATGGCACGCGACGCCGCCACACCGGCGTCGAGATACCGGGCGCCGACGAAATCCGCTGTGTTGATGATCTTTTCGAGCACGACCTCGGGGCTGCCGTCGACGTCGACGACGTCACTGATCCGGTTCAGGGCCTCCTCCACCACCGTTTCCGGCGGGTCCGCCATCGGCTGTGCGGACTGCTCCTCGCCGGCGTAGTAACGGCTCAGCCGGTCCAGCCGTTTCGCGATGCGCTCGGGGGTGTCCGCCGCGGCGACACCGCCGGGCCCGGAGAGCACGCTCACGTGCTCGCCGCGTTGCGGGGCCCGCTCCCGCGCGCGCTGCGCGGCGGCCTCACCCTGGCGTTGCCGCTCGCTCTCGAATGTCCCCGTTCGGCCCGTTGCACTGTCAGTTTCCTGCTCTCCCTGGCGGCCGGGCCGAGGAGTGACGATCGTCATCACGTTTCCTTTCGTTGCGCACCCCAACGTGCTGATCTGCTCGCGGTTCGACCGGCGTCCTACCCGGCCGCCGCACGATCGCTGCGCTCGTACTGCTCCACCCCGTTCCTGATCACCTTGCGGAGGGACTCGCCCGCGACGAGCTTGTCGAGGATCGGCACCACCACCTCGGGACGGATCGACGTCTCGGCCAGCAGCTGGCCGAGCTCGAGGGCATCGGACCCCAGCGTGCCGACGATGACGTCCCGACGAACGCGCTCGAGCGCCGCGGCGACCGACAGCCGCCGTGCGGGTCGGCCGTCGTCGACCGGCAGCGGGGATGCCGTGTCGACGAGCAGACCCCGGACATCCTTGGCGCTCAGGTCACGGTCGGTCGCCCAGACCAACATCGCGGCGACCGCGACGTACAGGGCGGCGAAGGTCGTGCCCTCCATCTCCGGTTCGTCGACCATCTGGTCGCAGGAGGTACCGGAGATCGTCCTCGGCGCATAGATGTCCGGCTTGCCCACATCGGGGAAGAACGGGGTCTCGTGGGTCAACGAGCCGTCGTCCTCGATCGCCCCGACGGCCAGCACGTCGTCACACCACGCCGGGTAGGTCGGCTCCTCCGAGTGATCCCCCGAGGCGATGATCAGCCGGCCGTCGGCCGCCAGCGCCGACATGACCTCGTTCTCCACGTTCGAGGGCACCGTCTTCCCGTAGTCGATGACCAGGAGGTCCGCGCCTGCCCGGCCGGCCTCGGTCATCCAGTTGCACACCTCGCTGTCCGGCGGTGCACCGTCCGAGAAGGCCAACTCGAGGGGTAGCAGCTCGGCCATCGCGGACTCGTTGTCACCCGGCACCCCCACGACGACCCGTCCGGGCACCGTGTGGTCGATGGCGCACTGGGTGACGGCGTCGGCTATCTCGTGGCGGCGGCCGGCGGTGAACGGCCCCGCGACCGCGATCCGCAGGGCCCGCTTCGCCGACACCGCGATGGGCAGCTCGGTCACCGTGGCGGTCTCGGGTTCCGCCTCGGCCCCGAAGAACTCGGCTGGGGTCGTTGCACGCTCGGCAGACGCGCCCGGCTCGGCCCCGAGTTGTCTGACGAGGCCGGGCAGCTTCTCCGCGTCGAAGTCCCCGTCCTGGGCCGCGAGGTCTGCCAGTTGCTCCCACAGCTCCAGGTGGCGGAGGTCGACGTAGAGCCTGGACAGCTCCTTCTCGGGATACCGCGTGAGGGCCGGGAGATTTCGCCGAATCCATTGCCACACCTCAGGCCAGGAGAGTGGGTCGAGTCGAATCGTGCGTACCTCCGAGGCGAGCAGGGCGCGCGTCAGTTCGTCGAGTTCCCTGGTGGCGGCGACGGCCAGCCGGGCGCGTCCGCGTCGTTCGGTCAGGGTGGCGAGCGCCTCGAGGAGGGCGCGGGCGCCCGGCTCCTCGCCGAGGAGCAGGTCACCATCGTCGATGACGATCGCGAGCGGAACGTTCGCGAGGTCACCGAGCAGCCGCTCCCACCAGTCGTCGGACCGGAACTTCCCCGCGCCGGCCGCCGCAACACCCGTGGCCTGAATCAGTTCGGCGACCAGGCCGGCGAGCATGCGCACCGGGTCCTGGCCTTGCGCCTTGTCCTGTTCTGCGAGTAGGCGTCTGGCGCTGATGAACAGGTAGCCGATCCCCGGGTCGAGCTCCTCCAGCACCCGGTCGAGAAGCGCGGTCTTGCCAGTCGCGGGCATCCCGATCACGCACAGCAGGCGCGCCGACGTGTGCCCGGAGAGCACGTCCACCGACTCGCGCAGTTCCGCCAGCCTGGAGATGAATCGCAGTTCGCCCTGCCGGACGCCCAGGCGCAGCCCGACCGGGCGCGGCGCGGGGACCGGCCGCGCCTTCGCCCCGGGGTCGATGACCGCACCCGGTTCGCTGCCGCCGACGAACAGGCAGGGGACCGCCCAGTTAAGCAGGGAGCCACCGCTGTACTCGTCACCCTGGATGGCAAGCCGGGCCAGACGCAGCGCCTCGGCCACGGGGTGGCCGGCCGTCAGTGCCTGATAGAAGAACCGGGTGAACAGTCGTTCGGTGCCGAAGGGCAGGACCGCCTGCATCCCGATCACCATCGGGCACGCGTCGCGTACGCAGTAGTCCGCCGAGGACAACGGTCCCGGCCAGCCTGCCTCCTGCGCCGTCTCGTCCGGTGCGCGCGCCGTCTCGCATCCCGCGAACACTGCCAGGCGCAGGTCGGGAAGCTGCTGGAGCAACATCGCGAACTCCTGGCTCGGCAGGAGCATGCCGCGGCCGTTCCGCCGCTCCAGCTTGAGCCCGTTGGGGTTGGCGTGTCCCAGGTAGTGGAACAGATGAAACCCGCTTCGTTGCATGCCCATTCGGGACCTGAGACGTTCCACGGACGGACGGTCCTCGACCACGACGCGCAGCAGGCCACGGTCGATCATCGGCTGGAGTTCGGCGAGCAAGCTGCGCTTCTCCGCGTAGAGGTCGAATGGCGCCTCGCCGTTCTTCCGCTCCGCCCAGAGCGGGCTCGACATCACCAGCAACATGTTGAGCGGGGGCTCGATCGGGGCCTGCCTGATCGGGTAGGTACGCGACCGCCCCGAACGCACGATGTGGACATCGCGCGACATGGCGAGGAACCGGTTCGGCCGCTCCGGATCCAGCAGCAACTCCCAGGGCCACGCGCAGACGGCCTGCGGCGCCGCCAGCACCCGGACGAGCAGCTGCACACCGATGGTGCCCGCGGTGCCCCGGGTCCGCTGGAGCAGGGTGACGATCTCGGGCACCCCGAAGACCAGGTCCGTCAGCACCCGCCCCACCTCGAGTGCGGACACACTCGCATCGGTGCGCGCATGCCGGACCGCGTCGGCGAGCCAGTCGGCCGGCGCGCGGGCGGGCTTCCCCGAGACCGTCTCGGGGAGCGCCCATTCCGGCATGGGTCGGCGGACCGCGAACACGGATCCCAGCCGGGACTGCGCCGAGAGCCAGACATCACCGCCGACCTGGAGGACGCTGATCTCCAGCTCCTCGAAGGTACGGCCCGGCAGCGGTCTCATCGGTCCGGCTCCTAGGGGCCTGCCGCCCTCGTCAGGTCGCCAAGATCGATGACGCTCGCCACGTCGGTCACCGCGTGCACCCCCGGGGCACGCACCGTTATCCGGTAGTCCTGTGCCGCGAGCCCCTCGAACGTGGCCCGGTGCCGGCCGTCGTCCGAGCGCGTCAGCGGTCGGTCGACGCCTTCGCCGCCCGCCACCGGCCGTACCGTCGCGACGAGCTCCGCGTCCTCGGCGTCGGTGCGGGCACGGATCACCAAGGGTTCGTCGGTGGTGACGTCCTCGACCTCCAGCGAGACCGACTCGTTGACCGCGGGAAAGATATTGGGCGGCTCCAGTTCCGAGTTCCGCAGGACGCCGCCGATGTGGTCGAGCACGGGGTCGTCGTTCTGCAGCGAGGCGTGCCGCTGGCTGAAGAAGGCGGCGTTCCGCCAGCCCTTCATCAGCTCGTGCGGAACCGCCGACAGGGTGGGCACGGTGCCGTCCCCGCCGCTCTCCCCCGCTGCGCGCGCGGGGAGCGTCTCGATCCTGTCCCCGACCCGCCTGGCCGCCCAGCGGGTGTGCTGGAAGTCGCCGATGACCGGCCGGATGTCGTACCCCGAGTCGCCGTCCTTCAGCCGCTGATCGACCCGGGCGCGGAGCTGCCGGTGCAGATCCACCGCCGCGCGCATCCGGGTCCCGTCGAGCCCGGTGCCCGCCCAGTCCACCGTCTCGTCGTCGAGATTGAGCCAGGAGTCGCCCGGTCCTTCGAGACACCGGTACGACGGCAACAGTTGGTACACGGAGGTGAAGGACCGGATGAGTGCGGTGAGGTCGAGGCTGAACGGACCCCAGCCCCTCCGGAAGCCGTTGACGAGGAAGTCGAGGGCGTTGACCGAACCCGAGTACGGGGTGCCGAAGGTGATGAGCGTGCGGGTCTCACGCCACCCGTCGAGCATTTCCAGGTACAGGCGAGCGACGATCCCGCCCATCGAATGACACGCCAGGATCAGTTTGGCGTCGGGGTTTCCCGACCTCTCTCGCCACCGGCTCAGCCACCCGTGGGCCTCCCGCGCGAGCTTGCGGGCGGCGACCCGGCTGTCGCGCCGCCAGTCGTAGGGGAGCTCGAAGTAGTTCTCGCCCGGGACCGCCCCGACGCGCTCCGCCAGTGCGGTCCGAAATCTCGTGTAGCCGTCGATCTTCCAGTCCAGTCCCGGGACGATGTGGAAGTCCGGCACCAGACGTGTCGCGACGACTCCGTCGCCCAGGTGGTCGGCTTCCGGGTCGTCCCCGTCGAGCTGCAGCCGCTTGATGCTCCCGCCCAGGGAGAGAACGCCCTGCAGCGCCGCGCCACGCGACGGCACCCAGAGATCCTTGCCGTCCTTCGCGAGGACGGATCCCCCGATGCCCGGCAGCAACACGACCACGTCTTTCATGGCGTCCTCCGGCGTCGAACAGCCCTGGTTCGGGCTGCCCTGAACCAAGTGTCCTCAGCGCCGCCGGCAAAGACACGAGTACCCGACTACTCGTCTTCGAGCTGGGTCGGGTACTCGTGCCGGCTGCAGCTCAGGGCCGCATCTCGTATGCCCCGTCGTAGGCGACCACCTGGTCCCACACCCGCGCGAACCGCTGGTCGTCGACCACCGGCTTGCGGATCGCGCCGAGCGCCCACACCTGCTGGGCCGGCGTGGAGGAGGACTTGCCGTGCAGCGCAACGGCGTACCCGGAGAAGTCGCGGACCTGGAAGTCGAAGATCTGGTCGAGCAGGTCGCGGTCGAGTCCGGTGAGCTCGGCCTGCTCGAGGATCAGCTGGCCGTACACCACCAGCGAGAACAGGTGGCCGACGTTGAGCAGGAAGTCCAGGTCCTTCTGCTGCTCGGCGTCCGGGCCGGCGGTGGTGAGCAGCACCTGCAGGGCCCGAGCCTGCTCGAGGAACAGCGCCACGTTGGGGAGGTCGGCGTGCCGCTCGTAGACCGGGACCCAGTCGTGGAACTGCACCTTCGCCGCGCCCCGGGTGGGGCCCTGGTGCCAGAAGAACTCGTCGTCCGCGGCGTCGAGGCGGGTGCCGATCTCCGGGTACTCCGCCGGGGCGAAGAGGTAGTTCGGCATGAACTTGAGGATCAGCCCGACGTTCACGTGCACGGTGCCCTCGAGCTTGGGCAGGGTGCCGATCACCTCGACGGCCTCACGGAAGTAGGTGTTCTTCTCGTAGCCCTTGGCGGCGATCACGTCGTGCAGCAGCGCGACCACCCGCTCGCCCTCGGACGTGACCTTGGCCTTGGTCATCGGGTTGAACAGCAGGTAGCGGCGGTCCTCGAGGCTCGCGCTGCGGAAGTAGTCCACCGCGCGGGCGCTGAACTGCTTCATCGCGACGAGTCGGCTGTACGCGTCGACGAAGGCGGCCCGCACGTGGGTGAAGTCGGTGACCGGGTTCCCGTAGAGGATCCTGTTGTGCGCGTGGGTGATCGCCTCGTAGAACGCGTGCTCGGTGATGCCGATCGAGCCGGTGCACAGGTTGAACTTGCCCACGTTGACGGTGTTGAGCGCGGCCTCGAACGCCTGCACCCCGGTGTGCAGGATGTCCTCCTCGCGGACCGGGTAGTCCTCGAGCCGGAAGGTGCTCACGTACATCTGGCCGTGGATGACGTTGTCGATCAGCCGGTAGTTCGGGTGCCGGCTGTCCGCGACGAAGAAGACGTAGCCCTCGGGGCCCTCGACGTCGGTGCGGCGCCCGAACACCGACACCATGCCGGCCACGTTGCCGTTGCCGATGTAGTACTTGTCCCCCGTCGCCCGGAACGCGACCGCGTCGTCGCCCGACGCGTCGTCGCCCGCGGCCGGGGTGAGCAGCATGTCGGTGGAGTACACGTCGGCGCCGTGCGCGCGCTCGGACAGGCCGAAGGCCATCACGCCGCCCGCGGTCAGTTCGTCGGCCGCCCGCTGGCGGGCCTTGTCGTTCTCGCTCATCCAGATCGGCCCGAGGCCGAGGATGGTGACCTRCCAGGCGTACCAGTACGCGAGGCCGTAGAAGCCGAAGATCTCGCTCAGCGCGGCGTTGCGGGCCGCGTCCCAGCGCCGGTTCGGGTCGTCGCCGCCGAACTCCGCGGGCGTCTGGAAGGTCGCGAAGAGCTTCTCGTCCTTCACGAACTGCAAGAAGTCCGAGACCCACACGGCGTCCAGGTCGTCGGCGAGCAGCCGGTCCTTGCCGCGGTTCTCGAACCAGTCGATGGTCGCGCGCAGCAGTCGCCGGGTCTCCGGGTCGAAGTGCTGCGGGTCGTAGGTGCGCGGGTTGAACAGCAGTCCACCGGAGTTCGCCACGGTCACGCCTTTCGTCGGGGTCGAGCCAAACCTACCAGCCAGTAACTTCCGCGTGAAGAGCCGTCTCGGGCGACAGCCCTTGTGGCGCACGTCACCCGCTGCTACCTTCTGACACAGCGAGACAATCTTGTGTCAAAGTCCCACCAGGTCCGGAGGTTCGTCCTTCGAGGCCGGTCCGGGAGCTCCGAGGCAGACAAGGAACCGACGATGCCGCCCGACTACGAATCCGCCATCCGCGAGGCCGTCGCCATGCCCGTCGACGTGGAGGTCACCGCGGACTCGCCGCGCCTCGGTCCCGACACGCTGATCTGGAAGTACTACGGCGACGTCCGCGGGCTGCTCGGCTTCCAGCGACTGGCCGGCACCGAGAACTGCATCGAGCAGCTCGGCAAGGCGGTCGAGGACCACTCGGTGATCTTCTCCGACACCCTGGGCCGGGCCCGGCGCAGCGGGCCGCCGATCTTGAAGACCGTCTACGCCGAGGACCCGCACCACTGGGGTCGCACGGTCCGCGACTTCCACAAGCCCATCAAGGGCACGATCAGCGACGGCTCCCGGTACCACGCGCTGAACCCGGAGCTCTTCTACTGGGCGCACGCGACATTCGTGGACCAGGTCCTCTACGTCACCGACACCTTCATCCGACGGCTGTCCCACGAGGAGAAGGCGCAGATCTTCGAGGAGGGCAGGACCTGGTACCAGATCTACGGGGTCAGCGACCGCAGCCAGCCACAGACCTACGAGGAGTTCGTCGAGTACTGGGACCGGATGCTGGGCCGCTTCGTCCCCAACCCCACGATCGGCTACGCCACCGGGTACCTCCGCAAGGGCGTGCCCGGCCCCCGCTGGCTCCCGCGGCCGGTGTGGCGGGTGCTGTCCGCGCCGATCAACGGCTTCCTGCGCACCGTGGTCGTCGGGACACTGCCGCCGCAGATGCGCGAGGTCTGCGGGCTCGACTGGAACCCGAAGAAGGAGAAGCGGTTCCAGCGGTTCGCCGCCTTCTCCCGTCGGATCAACCCGATCGTCAACCGGCTGCCGCTGCGGGCGCTGTACCTGCCGTGGGCCTACGACGCCTGGCGCCGCGTCGGCGTCGACCCGCGACCGCTGATGAACGCCCCCACCGCCGCCCCCGTCCGCTAGGAGATCGACTGTGCGCACCAACGTGC
>NZ_JBFUJP010000074.1:0-41378 GCF_056401315.1 Rhodococcus sp. P4_F5
TGGACCGACGCCCACCATATTTGGCACTGGTCCAAGGGTGGTCCGACAGCGCTGTCGAACCTGGTGCTGCTGTGCAAGAAGCACCACACGATCATCCACAAGAACCACTGGGCGGTGGCCATCGGCGACGACGGCCACCCGTGGTTCACACCACCGGCGTGGGTCGACCCGGCGCGAAGACCACGGCCGGCCTACAACCGGCGCACCATCGACACGGCCTGACCCGCAGGCACAGGCCCCACCCCGTCACCCAGCAAAGACCTGCACCACCACAACCGGWCCGCGCTGTCCTGGGTGAGGTTGAGGCGCAGTGCGGCGCCGGCACTACGCTTCGATCGAGCACTCCCCCGCAGCGTCCGTCACCCAGCGTCCGTCACCCAGCGTCCCTCGCCCAGGCGCCCGTCACCGCAGCGCCCACCCCCCGCCGTCACCGACCCCTGCGGCGCCCGAACCAGCGCCTCCGGCGAAACAGCTCGTCGGCCATCGGGGCGTCTACCTCGGCGATGCGGAGGTCCGCCTCCGGCCCGCACCCGGAGATCCCCACGTGGCGGACCGACACGCACACTCCTGTCTGCAGATCGAGTCGGACCACCGAGTCCGCCGTCGGCACCCACGGGTCCGGATCGAGTTCACCGTTTCCGCTGAGCAGAGCGCAGCACGAGCACCGCGGCTCGTACTCCCCCGTCGGCCGTACCGTCGCCTCCCACGCGGGCCTGCCGTAGTGCTCCACCGCCGCCACCTCACCTATCTCGACACCCGCCGCAAGTTCCGCGGGATCGAGCAGTGCGACCCAGAAGTAGTCGTCGTGGAACGGCTCGTCGTAGTCGATGCCGATCCCGTCGGGTCGCTCGAGAACCAATCCGTCTGCGCCGTACACGGGTTCGACGTCCGTCGGCCAGACCCGCGTGACGCGCTCGCCGCCACCTTCCGAGTACCGCACCGCCGGCGACGTCATCGCATTGACGCCGTCGGTGGTGCGCAGCACCGCTCCGGACCGGTCCTCCACCCGCAGCCGATCGGGTCGCCGGATCCACGCGTGCTCCACCTCACCGGACCGGTCCAGCTCGAACTCGAGCGTGGACCAGCGCCAGGGCGAGGAGCGAGCGAGCGCACGGAACGCCTCCGGTCGGGGAACGAGTTCATCGGACATGGCCACCAGCGTGACCGTCGATGCCCTTCATGTCGAACGGGTTTCGCTCAGTACCCGGCCGGCAACGCCACGAGCATGTCCCGGGTCACCGCGACCGCGTTGTCGGAGCTGCCGCCCCGCACCACCAGCGTCGCGAAAGCGAGATCGCCCCGGTAGCCGACGAACCAGGCGTGCGAGCCGCCGTCGACCTCTGCCTCCCCCGTCTTGCCGTACACCTCGCCCTGGTCGGCGATCCGCTCGGCGGTTCCGCTGGTGACCACCTCGCGCATCATCCCGCGCAGACCGTCGACCATCGCGGGGCTGATCTCCGGGTGCGCCCCGGAGATCGTGGTCTCCTCGCCGACGATCAACTGCGGCACCGGCGTCGACCCGTGCGCGACGGTGGACGCCGCCAGCGCCATCCCGAAGGTGCTCACCACCACCTTGCCCTGGCCGAAGCCGTCCTCGGTGCGCTGCACCAGGTCCGAGGCCGGCGGCACCGAACCGGAGTCGGTGGGCAGCCCGGCGACGGTGTAGTCGGGGCCGACGCCGAACTTCGCGGCGGCCACCGTCAACGCGTCGGGCGTCATCTCGCTGGCCAACTTCGCGAAGGTGGTGTTGCAGGACCGCGCGAACGCGGTGCTCATCGACACCGTGCCCAGCGCAAACTCGTTGTAATTGGGCACCGTTCGCTCGCCGATCTCGATCCGGCCCGGGCAGCCGACCATGCTGCCGGGCTGGGCCAGTCCGTTGTCGATCGCCGCGCCCGCAGTGATGATCTTGAAAGTGGAGCCCGGCGGGTACAGGCCCGTCGACGCCACCGGCCCGTCACGGTCGGCGGCCTTGTTCTGCGCGACCGCCAGGATCGCGCCGGTCGAGGGCTGCATCACCACCATCATCGCCTGGTCGGGCCGGGCGTCGACGGCGTTCTGCGCGGCCACCTGGACGGGACGGTCCAGGGTCACCGAAAACGACGGCACCGGTTGGGGTTTGCTCTCGGTGAGCACGTCGATGTCGACGCCGTTCTTGTTCACGGTGACGACGCTCCAGCCGGCCTTGCCGTCCACCTCGTCGATCACCCGCTTCTTGACCTGGCCGATCAGGTCGGGCGCGAACGTCCGGTCGGTGGCGACCAGGTCCGCCTCCTCGACCACCGAGACGCCCGGCATCCCGGCCAGCGCCGCCGCGACGGACTCGTAGTCGTCCTGACGCAGGGTCATCACCGGGTAGACCCCCTTGACCGCGGTCGCCGACTCCACCAGCGACTGGGCGGTGAGGGTCTTGTCGAACGGCGCGAGTGTCGCCGCCAGCGCGGCCCCGACCGAGCCCACGTCGCCGGCCTCCCGCGGGTTGAATCCGATCCGCATGGTCGTGCCCGGCACCAGCACGTCCGAGCCCGCCCGCTCGTTGACCCGGGCCCGCGGCGCCGGGGTGGCCCGCAGCGACATCGTCTGGGTGTCGCCCAGTTTCGGGTGAATGTCGGTCGCGCTCCAACGCACCCCCCACTGCCCGTCCCGGCGGCCCATCTGCAGTTCGCCGGTGTAGGTCCAGACCCGCTCCTTGGGCAGGTGCCACTCGTAGGTGTAGCCGACGGTGGCGGTGTCCCCGTTCACCCGGACAGTCCCGGTCGACGCGGTGAGCGATTCCGCCTGCAGGTTCTCCCATGCCGAGTCGAGGGCCGCCTGCGCGGCGTCCGGACGGTCGGAGAGGTCCGCCGCGCGGCCGGTGTCGCGTTCCGCGACGGCGGTGAGGAACTGCTGTGCCACCGGTTCGGGCCCGGCCGGCTTGGGCGTGCAGGCTGCGAGGCCGACGGCAAGGGCCCCCGTCACGACCAGGACGACGGGCGGACGGAGGCGGCGGCGGACGGCTCGGGAGATCATCGGTGCCCATCCTAGGGGTGGGCCGACGGCGACAGGGCAAGGCGCGCATGGCCCGTCACCGGGGGACCCCACCGCCCGGGCCGGGCGGCGTCAGTCCATCAGGATGGTGGCGAACGTGGCCACCTGGCTGAACCCGACCCGGTCGTAGGTCTGCCGGGCCGCCCGGTTGAAGCTGTTCACGTACAGGCTCGCGATCCGACCCGAGTCGACGACGGCCTGCGAGACCGCCGCGGTGCCCGCGCCGCCGAACCCCTGACCGCGGAACCGCGGATGCACCCACACGCCCTGGATCTGGCCGACCTGCGCGGACATCGACCCGACCTCGGCCTTGAAGATCACCTTGCCGCCCTCGAACCGAGCCCACGCCCGCCCGGACGCGATCAGCCCGGCGACCCGGCGACGGTAGCCGCGGCCGCCGTCGCTGGCGCGGGGATCGATGCCGACCTCCTCGATGAACATCGCGACGGCGGCCACCAGGTAGGCGTCGAGCTCGTCCATCCGCACCAGCCGCACCCGCGGGTCCGGCGCGATCGCCGGCGGCCCCGCCAGCGCGAGCAGTGGCTGCTCGGCGCGAACCTCCCGGGCCGGCCCCCAGTCCGCCTCGAGCATCTCCCACAGCGGCATCGTCAGCTCGGCGCGGCCGACCAGCGAGGAACACATCCGCGGCACCCGGCAGGCGCGGTCGGCGAACGCCCGCAGGTCGCTCAGGTTGCCGCGCAGCGGCACCAGGTTCGCGCCGGAGAAGCACAGCGACTCCGCGGGCCCGCCACGGCTCCACAGCTCCCCGTTGATGGCGCGCGGCTCCACGCCGAGGTCCTGCACCCGAGCCGCGACCATGCATGTCGCGATCGGGTCGGCGTCGAGCACCTGCAGCACGTCGGCGCGGTCCCGCGTGCCGAGCTGCCTGGCACCGAGCAGTTTGAGCACCCAGTCACCCCCGGGTCCGTCGGAAAAATCGAGTGGACGTGTGACGCCCACCATACGGTGCTGTCCTAGCTGACGGTCACGACCGGCGTACCCGAGTCGGAACCGTCACCCATTTCCTCGGCAATGCGCATCGCCTCCTCGATCAGCGTCTCCACGATCTTCGCCTCGGGCACAGTCTTGATGACCTTGCCCTTGACGAAGATCTGTCCCTTGCCGTTGCCGGACGCGACGCCGAGGTCCGCCTCGCGGGCCTCACCCGGACCGTTGACGACGCAGCCCATCACGGCGACGCGCAGCGGGATGTCCATGCCCTCGAGCCCGGCCGTCACCTCGTCGGCGAGGGTGTAGACGTCCACCTGCGCCCGCCCGCAGGACGGGCAGGAGACGATCTCGAGCTTGCGCGGCCGCAGGTTCAGCGACTGGAGGATCTGGGTGCCGACCTTGATCTCCTCGGCGGGCGGCGCGGAGAGCGAGACGCGGATGGTGTCGCCGATGCCCTCGGCCAGCAGTGCCCCGAAGGCGACCGCGGACTTGATGGTGCCCTGGAACGCCGGACCCGCCTCGGTCACCCCGAGGTGCAGCGGGTAGTCGCACTTGGCGGCCAGCTGGCGGTACGCCTCGACCATGACCACCGGGTCGTTGTGCTTGACGGAGATCTTGATGTCACCGAAGCCGTGCTCCTCGAACAGGCCGGCCTCCCACAGCGCGGACTCGACCAGCGCCTCCGGGGTGGCCTTGCCGTACTTGGCCATCAGCCGCGGGTCCAGCGAGCCGGCGTTGACGCCGATGCGGATCGGGATGCCCGCGTCGCCCGCCGCCTTCGCGACCTCCGCGACCCGGCCGTCGAACTCCTTGATGTTGCCGGGGTTCACCCGCACCGCGGCGCAGCCGGCGTCGATGGCCGCGAAGATGTAGCGCGGCTGGAAGTGGATGTCCGCGATGACCGGGATCTGGCTCTTCTTCGCGATGGTCGCGAGCGCGTCGGCGTCCTCCTGGCGGGGGCACGCGACGCGGACGATGTCGCAGCCCGACGCGGTGAGCTCGGCGATCTGCTGCAGGGTCGCGTTGATGTCGTGAGTCTTGGTGGTGCACATCGACTGCACCGAAACCGGCGACTCGCTGCCGACGCCGACGTTGCCGACCTTGAGCTGGCGGGTCTGGCGGCGGGGCGCGAGCACTGCGGCCGGGCCGGCGGGCATGCCCAGTCCAACGGGGCTAGTCACGGGGTGTGCCTTCTTTCGTCGCTACAGGAAAAGTCTAGTTCTTGTCAGAAGATCTTGATCGGGTTGACGATGTCCGCGGTGAGCGTGAGCAGCATGAATGCGCCGCCGAGGACGATGACCACGTAGGTCAGCGGCATCAGTTTCGCGTAGTCCACCGGCCCGCCGGCGGGCAGCCCACGGCGGAACCGGAATGCGTTGCGGATCTTCTCGTAGATCGCGACCGCCATGTGCCCGCCGTCGAGCGGGAGCAGCGGCACCAGGTTGAAGATGCCGAGGAAGAAGTTCAGCGTCGCCAGCAGCAGGACGAAGGTCTCCCAGTTGCTGGCCTCGGCGGCCTGACCGCCGATCACCGAGGCGCCGACCACGCTCACCGGGGTGTCAAGTCCGCGCTCGCCGCCGGTGACGGCCGTCCAGAGGTCGACGACCTTGCTCGGCATCTGCACCAGGCCCTCCACGCTGCGCGCGAAGATGTCGCCGGTGAAGTCCGCGACGGCCGGGACGGCCGCCACCGCCGAGTACTTCACCAGCGGCGGCGGCGCCTTGATGCCGATCGCGCCGACCTCCTGGGAGATCGGCGGCCGGGGCGCGGCCTCGGTCGACGCCGGGTCGTTGACCCAGCGCTGGGCCTGCTGGACCTGCACCGGGACGCTGACCGTCCGCCCGTCGCGGTCGACGGTGAACTCAGCGGTCCCGGTCAGCGGCTGGGTCGCCAGCACCACGTCCCGGAAGGTGGAAGTGGGTGTCCCGTTCACGGCGATCACGACGTCGCCCGGTTCGATGCCCGCGGCCTGCGCCGGTCCGACCCCGTCACACTCCGCGAGCGCGAAGTCGGGCCCGGGGCCCTGGCTGGGAGAGACACAGGTGACGCCGTCCACGACGGCCCGCGTCTCGGGGTTCGGCAGGCCCCAGCCCATCGCCAGCACGAAGACCAGCACGGTGCCGAACACGAAGTTCATCACGATGCCGCCGGACATGACGACCAGCCGCTTCCACGTCTTCTGCTTGTACATCGCCCGGTCGACCTCGTCGGGGGCGAGCTCGTCGTGCATGGTCATGCCCGCGATGTCGCAGAACCCGCCGGCCGGGATGGCCTTGAGCCCGTACTCGGTCTCCCCTCGCCGGAAGGAGAAGATCTTCGGCCCGAAGCCGATGTAGTAGCGACGCACCTTCATCCCCAGCGCGCGGGCGGTCCACATGTGGCCGGCCTCGTGCAGCGCGATGGAGACGGTGATGCCGAGTGCGAACAGCACCACTCCCAGTACGAACACCATCTGTGGTCTAGCCCTCCTGCTCGACGAGCTCGTGTGCCCGCGCCCGCGCCCAGCCGTCCGCGGCGAGCACGTCGTCCACGGTAGCCGGTGCGGCGCTCCACCGGTCGCCACCTGCGAGAACGCGTTCGACCGTGCGCACGATCGCCGGGAAGCGCAGCGCGCCGTCCAGGAAGTACTGGGCCGCGACCTCGTTGGCGGCGTTGTACACCGCGGTCAGGCAGCCCCCGGCCTTGCCCGCGGCGCGGGCCAGGTCGACGGCCGGGAAGACCGTGGCGTCCAGGGGTTCGAACGTCCAGGTCGCCGCGGTGGAGAAGTCGCAGGCCGCGGCCGCGCCGGGCACCCGGTCCGGCCAGCCCAGGGCGAGCGCGATCGGCAGCTTCATGTCCGGCGGGCTGGCCTGGGCCAGGGTGGAGCCGTCGGTGAAGGTCGCCATGGAGTGCACGATCGACTGCGGGTGCACGGTGACGTCGATGCGGTCGTAGTCGATGCCGAACAGCAGGTGGGTCTCGATCAGCTCGAGCCCCTTGTTGACCAGGGTGGCGGAGTTCAGCGTGTTCATCGGGCCCATCGACCAGGTCGGGTGCGCCCCGGCCTGCTCGGGGGTCACTGCCTCGAGCGCGTCGGCGGTCCAACCGCGGAACGGTCCGCCGGAGGCGGTGAGCACCAGCCGGTCCACCTCGTCGGCGCGACCGCCGCGCAGGCACTGCGCGAGCGCCGAGTGCTCGGAGTCGACCGGCACGATCTGCCCGGGCGCCGCGGCGGCCGTCACCAACGGACCGCCCGCGACCAACGACTCCTTGTTCGCCAGCGCGAGCCGGGCACCGGAGGCGAGGGCGGCCAGGGTCGGCGCGAGGCCGAGGGAGCCGACCAGCGCGTTGAGCACCACGTCGGCCGGCGTCTCGCGGACCAGTTCGGTGACCGCGTCGGGGCCGCTGAGCACCCCGGGCAGGTCGAGTCGCGCGGCGGCGGCCGGGTCGGCGACGGCCACCCGGGTGACGCCGGTGGCGCGGATCTGCGCGGCCAGCAGGTCGATGTTGCCGCCGCCCGCGGCGAGACCGACCACCTCGAACTTGTCGGGGTTGGCGGCGATCACCTCGAGAGCCTGGGTGCCGATGGAGCCGGTGCTGCCCAGCAGCAGGACGCGAGTCGGTTGGTTGTCAGCCACGCGTCCATTGTTCCTGACGGAGCCTGAGAGAATTACACAGGTGCGCACAGGATTCCCCACCCACGTCGGCGGGGAGCGCTTCGGTGCGACCTCTCCCCCGCCGCCTCCCCTACGATGACCCGCATGGACGAGACCCTGCCGCCCTGCCCCCAGTGCTCCTGCGAGTACACCTACGAGATGGGCGCCCTGCTGGTCTGCCCGGAGTGCGCGCACGAGTGGGCGCCTGCCGCCGACGACGCCACGGACGACGCCGGCGACGGGGTGGTCCGCGACGCGGTGGGCAACGTCCTCGCCGACGGCGACACGGTCACCGTGGTCAAGACCCTCAAGGTCAAGGGCAGCCCGACCGGCATCAAGGCGGGCACCAAGGTGCGCAACATCCGCCTGGTGAACGGCGTCGGCGATCACGACATCGACTGCAAGGTCGACGGCATCGGTCCGATGCAGCTCAAGTCCAGTGTGGTCAAGAAGGTCTGACCCAGCTAGGTACGACGCCCGGTCGTATGCCACGATATGCACACACGCACACCCGTACGATCAGGAGGATCGACCGTGGCCGCCACCGAGCTGGACCCCAGCGTCAACGAGCCCCTCGTCGCCGCACACGTCGACACCGCAGAAGTTCCGTCCGCAGCCTGGGGCTGGAGCGGCGAGGCGCCGCGGCTGTTCCGTTTCCTCGGCTGGTTCTTCGCCGCGTTCCTGCTCCTGTACACAATCGGCAACCACGAGGGCAAGGTCGAGGACCTCTGGCTCGTCGGCATTTCCGCCTTCATGGTGTTCCTGCTGGTCCGTGACATCCTGCAGCGCCGCAAGCCGCGGTAGCGACCAAGACACAAACGACTGCGGCCGCGCGGTTCCCCTCGGGGAACTGCGCGGCCGCAGTCGTTGCATTCGGTGCCGCGGGAGGCGGCGTCAGTTCTCGGCGGCGAGCTGCCCGCAGGCGGCGGCGATCTCCTGGCCGCGGGTGTCGCGGACGGTGCAGGAGACGCCCTGCGCGATGACCCGGCGCACGAACTCACGCTCGACGTCCTTGGGGCTGGCGTCCCACTTGCTGCCCGGCGTCGGGTTCAACGGGATCAGGTTCACGTGCACCCGCGAGCCCAGCGCCTTGTGCAGCTTCTTGCCGAGCAGGTCGGCCCGCCACGGCTGGTCGTTGATGTCGCGGATCAGCGCGTACTCGATGGACACCCGGCGCCCGGTCTGGTCGGCGTAGTACTTCGCCGCGTCGAGCACCTCGGCGACGGTCCACCGGTTGTTCACCGGGACCAGGGTGTCGCGCAGCTCGTCGTCCGGAGTGTGCAGCGACACCGCGAGCGTCACCGACAGGCCCTCGTCGGCCAGCTTGCGGATCGCCGGTGCCAGGCCCACGGTGGAGACGGTGACCGAGCGCTGCGAGAGCCCGAGGCCCTCGGGCGCGGGCGAGGTGATCCGGCGCACCGCCGCCACCACCCGCTTGTAGTTGGCCAGCGGCTCGCCCATACCCATGAAGACCACGTTGGACAGGCGTCCCTCGCCGCCGGCGACCTCGCCGTCTCGCATCGCGGCGGCCGCCGCACGCACCTGGTCGACGATCTCCGCGGTAGACAGGTTCCGGGTCAGGCCGGCCTGACCGGTCGCGCAGAACGGGCAGGCCATGCCGCAACCGGCCTGGCTGGAGATGCACAGCGTCGCCCGGTCCGGGTAGCGCATCAGGACGCTCTCGAGGAGCGTGCCGTCGTTCGCCTTCCACAACGTCTTGCGGGTGGTCCCCTCGTCGCAGGCGACGTGCTTGACCGGGGTGAGCAGCGTCGGGAACAGCGCCGACCCGACCTTCTCCCGCACGGCGGCGGGCAGGTCGGTCATCTTCTCCGCGTCCGCCTCCAGCCTGGCGTAGTACTGGCGGGCCAACTGGTCGGCGCGGAATGCGGGAAGTCCGAGTTCCTTGACGGCCTCGCGGCGACCCTCCGCGTCGAGGTCGGCGAGATGCGTGGGCGGCATGCCTCGGCGCGGGGCATTGAACACGAGCGGGACTGGAACAGACATAGTGTCTCCCAGTGTCCCATCCCCCGGCCGCGACATGCGAATTCCCGGCGAGATGAGCGTGCAATCACACATCCGGTGCGTGATGATGTGGCCATGGCACAGACCGAAGGACCCGGCCCGGACCCTCGACTCGGCCCGACCGACGACACCCCCGAGCCGGCCCCGGCGGCGCCCGAGCCGGCATCGGAGCGGCCCCCGTCGGTGACGCCTGAAGAGGCCGCACTCGACCGGCACACCAGCCTCGGGCACACCAAGGCCGCCGCCACCTGGACCGGCCTGGTCATCGGCGCACTGGTGCTGGTGCTGCTGCTGGTGTTCATCCTGCAGAACCTCGACCAGGTGACGCTCAACGTGTTCGTGTGGGAATTCTCGCTGCCGCTCGGGGTCAGCCTGCTGCTCGCCGCCATCGCGGGCGCGCTGATCATGGCCCTCGCCGGCGGGGTGCGCATCGCGCAGATCCGCCGCATCGCCAAGAAGTCCCGTACCGCGGCGCGCTGACCGTTGGCATCCACCTCCGACGCCGCGAGGCGGGAACAGTCGGTCCTGCGGGTCTGCCTGGCGGCGTCCGCCGGCCTCGCCGCCCTCGCCGTCTGCTGGGGCCTGGTCTCCGGCTCGCAGGTCATCCTCCTCGACGGCGCCTACGCCCTGATCGGGATGGGCCTGACGTGGCTCTCGCTGGTGACGTCCCGGGTGGCGGCCTCGGGGCCGACGGCCCGGTACCCGTTCGGCCGCGAGTCGCTCACGCCGGTGGTCGTGGTGGTCCAGTGCCTCGCCCTGTTCGGCACCCTCGCCTACGCGGCGGCCGAGTCGGTCCGGGTGATCCTCGACGGCGGCGGCGAGGTCGCCGGCGGCTCCCTGCTCGGCTACGGCCTGGTCACCGCCGTGCTGTCGGCGACCGCCTACCTCTACGTCCGCGCCGCGGCCCGCGGGTCCGACCTGCTCGGCGCGGAGGCCCGCGGCTGGCTGTCCGGGACGGTGTTCAGCGCGGTGATCGCCGTCGGCGGCGTCGTGGTGATGGTCCTGCAGCGCACGGCCTGGTCCGACGCGGACCGCTACGTCGACTCGGTGCTGGTGTTGGTCACCTGCGCGCTGCTGCTGCCCCAGCCGGTCACGATGCTGCGGTCGGCGATGGTCGAGATCCTCGAGGGCGCACCGACGGACGCCGTGCAGGAACCCGTGCACCGCGCGATCGCCGAGGTCCGCGCGACGTTCGACCTGCCCGAGCCGGAGACCTCGATCAGCAAGGTCGGCCGCAAGATGTACGTCGAGGTGGTCTTCCTCGACCCGCCCGGCCTGTGGGAGATCACGGACGAGGACGCGGTGCGCCGCGCCCTGATCGGGCGGCTGAAGGAACTGCCGTACGAGCTGTGGGTGAACGTGGAGCTGACCACCGACCCCGAACTGGTGTGACCGGGCTCAGGCCACGCCCTTGATCCGGTAGACGAGTACCCCGGCGAGCACCGACAGCGCCCCGGAGAGCAGGTAGAGACCGGTGTAGCCGCCGAGGGAGTTCACCATGACCGCCGCGACGACCGGCGAGAGCACGTTCGGCAGCGCGATCGCCAGGTTGATGATGCCGATGTCCTTGCCGTTGCTCTCGGCCGCCGGCAGCACCTCCGTCACCAGGGCGAAGTCGACCGAGGTGAACACCCCGGTGCCGAGCCCGAGGATCACCGCCGCCAGCACGGTCACCGGGAAGCTCGGGACGAAGGCCATCAGCAGCGTCGCGACCGAGATGAAGAGGGCCGACGCCGACACGAAGACCCGGCGCCGCCCGACGCGGTCGGAGATGACACCGGCCAGCACCACCGTGACGAAGACCCACAGCGCGTAGACGACGGTGAGGACCAGCACCCCGTCGCTGACCCGGAGCCCGCCACCGGTCGCCGCGTCGTCGCGGGTCAGTCCCACCTCGTCCTGCAGGTAGTAGAAGAGGTAGAACAGCGCCGTCGCGGTGCTCAGGGTGGCGAGGAACCGGGTCAGCCAGGCCCAGCCGAAGTCCGGGTACCGGCGCACGTCCACCCAGTAGCAGGCGAGCAACTCGGCGAACCGGAACGGCGGCCGGTCGACCGGGGCGAGCGGCGGCCGGTCGACCGGGGCGAGCGGCGTCTCCCAGCGCGAGAAGACGAACGGCAGCATCGCCAGGACGCAGGCGGCCGCGCACAGCAGGTACCCCACCGTGATCCCCAGCGGACCCGCCCACACCGCGGTCGCGACGGTGCCGAGAGCGGTGCCGGCGACGACGGCGAGGGTGTAGGCGAATCCGTACCAGCCGGAGACCACGCCGCGCTGGGCGACCGGCACGTGGTCCGGCACCGAGGCCGACAGCGGCGAGATGACCGCGTTGATCGCGGTCTGCATTGCGACCCAGCTGAGCAGCACCGCCGGCAGCGACTGTGCGAACCCGGTGGCCACCAGCCCGGCCGCCACCACCACCATGCCCCCGGCCATCCACGGGGTGCGCCGACCCCAGCGGGAGGCCGTGCGATCGGACAGGGCGCCCCACAGCGGCGTCGACAGGAGCGCGAAGATGCCCGCGACGAAGCCGATGACGGCGAGGTTGGTCTCCTTGCTGGTGGCCGAGAAGAACCACGGCGCACCGTCTGTCAGCCGCTCCACCTGTGGCGACATCAGCACCTGCGTCGGACCCGACCACGCGATGTTGATGCCCACGTACGCGAGGGTGAACATCGTGATCCACCCGCGTGACGCCCGCGTGGTCGGTGCCGCGACGCGCTGCGGCGCGGTGGGCGCGACGGACTCGGGCGGCGAAACGGGCATCGGGGATCCCTTCGGGCGACGGTGTGCCCGCGTCATCCGGACGGGGAACGAACCAGCACCATCTCACGAGACTGCAGCGGCCACATGCCTTTCCGGTCGCGGACCGGGTGCCCGGTCCAGACGTCGATGCTGTCGTCGGCGAGCGGGCACAACACCCYGCCCTCGGGCAGCACCAGCGCGTCGTCGCGGACCTGGAGCGAGACCTCGCGTCGGCCCCGGTTGAGCACCCCGTACGCCACGCCGCCGCTCAGCTCGCGGCGCCACACCTCGACGCGCCCGAACCGTGCGACCCGCTCCCCCTGCCTGCCGAGCGCGTCCTGGGAGATCGCCAGCACCCCGGCATGGGTGAGCAGCCGGCGCGTCTGCTCGGTCATGGTGCGCAGGTCGTTTCCCGCGAACAGCGGCGCCGCCAGCATCGCCCAGAGCATGAGGTGGCTGCGGGACTCCACCTCACCGAGCCCGGGGTTGCCCACCTCGAGCATGTCGGGGTCGTTCCAGCCGCCGGGACCGGCGTACCGGGCCAGGCCGTGCTGACGGTCGACGAGCCGGAGCACCGAGCGCCAGCTCGGACCGATGTCCCCGGTGGTGCGCCACAGGTGCCCGTACTCTCCCGCCCACTCCCACGGCCGGGTCTGGCCGTACTCGGAGATGCTGTAGACGATCGGCCTGCCAGTGTCCGCGAGGGCCGCGGCCATCCGCTCGAAGGCCCCCCGGTGGTCGAGTCCGGTGCCGCCCCGACCGGCCCTGCACCAGTCGTACTTGAGGTAGTCGACGCCCCATCCCGCGAGGGTGTCCGCGTCCAGCTGCTCGTACCCGAAGGATCCGATGTCGCGAGCCGGGTAGCGGTCGTGGATCATCGCGCACGTCTTGCGCCCGGGCGCCAGATAGAGGCCGAACCTCAGTCCGCGGGCGTGGATCTGCTCGCCGAGGGCGGCCATCCCGCTCGGGAACCGTCGGGGGTGCGAGCGCAGCCGGCCGTCGTCGCCGCGGGCGAAGGCCTGCCAGCAGTCGTCGACCACCAGGTACCGGTACCCGGCGTCGCGCATCCCGCTCTCGACCATCGCGTCCGCGGTCGCGAGGACGACCTCCTCGGTCAGGTCGTAGCAACGGAAACGGTTCCAGCTGTTCCAGCCCATCGGCGGGGTGGGCGCGAGGGCCGGGTCCTTGCCCGGCGCCGTCCGCCCCGCGGTGTTGCCTGCACCCACGCCAGACTCCTTGGCACTATGACACTTTCGACGGACCCGTCGGTTCAGGGCGAACAGTAGCGACCAGGCAAGGCCTCCGCGGCCGATGGCCTCAGATTCTCTTCAGCCAGTTCGGCTTCGGGACTTCGGTGCTCAGAGGACAAGGCCGACCGGCGCGCGCCGGGTGTGGATCCGGTAGCCGACCTCGAGCGCCAGCCCGGGCGTCTGCGCGAAGGCCCGCTCCGCGGTGCGTTCGGTGAACTCGATGCCCAGCACCGACCGCATCGCCTCCCGGCTGTCGAACTCCCAGCGGGTCCGCACCCGCACCAGCCCGAAGCCCTGCGCGGCGAAGAACGCCTCCACCTTCGCCGGGTCGTAGTGCGGCAGGTCCGCGCGCATCCACTCGCCGTAGCCGCCGACCGTGGCGTCGAGGTCCACCACGGCGAGGACGCCGCCGGGCCGCAGCACCCGCATCGACTCGACGATCCCGGCGCCGCAGCCGGGGCCGAAGAAGTACGCGGTCCGCGCGTGCACCACGTCGACGCTGTCGTCGGGCAGCGGGATACGTTCGGCGGACCCGGCGAGCACCGTGACGGGCGGCTCGGCGGCGCAGACCCGGCGCAGTGCCAGGTCCACCAACGGGCGGTGCGGCTCGACCCCGGTCACCGACCGGGCGTCGCGCGCGAACTGCGGCAGGTGGAACCCGGCGCCGCAGCCGAGGTCCAGGATGTCGCGTCCGGACCAGTCCGCGACGTCCCGCAGCGCCGCGAAGATCGCGCCGTCCGCGTCCTGTGCCCGGTTCTCCACCTCGTAGATCTCCGGCCAGTGCCAGATGTTGGGGCTGGGGATCGGGCCGGAGCCGGCGCGCGCGGGTCTCATGGCGTCAGAGCAGCGCGGTGAGCACCAGCCACGTCACGAACGCGGACGGCAGCAGCGAGTCCAGCCGGTCCATGATGCCGCCGTGCCCGGGCAGCAGGGTGCCCATGTCCTTGATCCCGAGCTCGCGCTTGACCTGCGACTCGATCAGGTCGCCGAGCGTCGCGACCACCACCAGGAGCGCGCCCAGCAGGGCGCCGGTCAACGGGCTGGCGTCCAGGATGAGGGTGACGGTGAGGATCGAGCCGACCACGGCGAACACCAGCGAGCCGGCGAAGCCCTCCCAGGACTTCTTGGGGCTGATCGCGGGGACCATCGGGTGCCTGCCGAACAGCACGCCGGCCGCGTAGCCGCCGACGTCGGAGCACACCACCCCGATCATCAGCACGAAGATACGGCCGGGTCCGTCGTCCTGCAGCACCATCAGCGTCGCGAACGACGCCAGCAGCGGGATCCAGGCCGCGACGAACACGGTGATCGACACGTCCCGCAGGAAGTTCTGCGGGGCGGCCTTGAGGCCCTGGTCGAACAGCCGCCACACCATGCACACCAGCACGGTGCCCGCGAATCCCGCGAGCACGCCGGTGGCGCCGTAGGGCCAGCCGAGCCAGATGATGGCCTGCCCACCGAGGATCAGCGGGATCCGCGGCACCAGGATGCCGCCCTCACGCAGCCGCTTGGCGACCTCCCAGGTCGCGACGGCCATCGCGGCGCCCACGATGACGAACCAGGCCCGGGGAACGAAGAGCAGGGTGGCGATCAGCAGGGCACCGAGCCCCACCCCGACCCCGATGGCGGCCGGCAGGTTCCGGCCGGCCTTCGAGGGCGGGGCGGTGGCCGCGCCCGCCGAGCCGCCGGGCGCTGAGCCTTCGGTGGACAATGTGCCTAGACCTCCATCAATTCGGCTTCCTTGTGCTTGACCAGCTCGTCGATGCTCGCCACGTACTTGGCGGTCGTCTTGTCGAGCTCCTTCTCGGCGCGGGCGACCTCGTCCTCGCCGGCCTCGCCGTCCTTCTGGATGCGACCCAGCTCCTCCATCGCCTTGCGGCGGATGTTGCGGATGGCAACCTTCGAGTCCTCGCCCTTGCCCTTGGACTGCTTGACCAGCTCGCGGCGCCGCTCCTCGGTGAGCTGCGGGACCGAGATGCGGATGATGCTGCCGTCGTTGGACGGGTTCACCCCGAGGTCCGAGTTGCGGATCGCGTTCTCGATCGCGTTCAGCTGCGAGGCCTCGTACGGCTTGATGATGACCATCCGGGCCTCGGGCACGTTGATGCTCGCGAGCTGGGTGATCGGGGTGATCGAGCCGTAGTAGTCGATCACGATGCGGTTGAACATGCCGGGGTTGGCGCGGCCGGTGCGGATGCCACCGAGGTCGTCCTTGGCCACCGCGACGGCCTTGTCCATCTTCTCCTCGGCATCGAAGAGCGCTTCATCAATCACGGTGTTCCTCCAGGCTCGGCGGGTACGGCGGTGGCATTCACGATGTCACCGAAATTCACGATTTGACCAGTGTTCCGATCTTCTCACCGGCGACCGCGCGGGCGATGTTGCCCTCGGTCAGCAGGTTGAAGACCATGATCGGCATCTGGTTGTCCATGCACAGGCTGAACGCGGTGGCGTCCGCGACCTTGAGGCCCTGCTCGATGACCTCGCGGTGGCTGATCTCGGTGTACATGGTGGCGGCCGGGTCGACCCGGGGGTCCGCGGTGTAGACGCCGTCGACACCCTTCGCCATCAGCACCACCTCGGCGCCGATCTCGAGCGCCCGCTGCGCGGCGGTGGTGTCGGTGGAGAAGTAGGGCATGCCCATGCCGGCGCCGAAGATCACGACGCGGCCCTTCTCCAGGTGCCGACGCGCCCGCAGCGGCAGGTACGGCTCCGCGACCTGGCCCATGGTGATGGCCGTCTGCACGCGGGTGTCGACGCCCGCCTTCTCCAGGAAGTCCTGCAGCGCAAGGCAGTTCATCACGGTGCCGAGCATGCCCATGTAGTCGGAGCGGGCCCGGTCCATGCCGCGCTGCTGCAGTTCCGCACCGCGGAAGAAGTTGCCGCCACCGATGACGACGGCGACCTGGACGCCGGTCGCGACGACCTCGGCGATCTGCTTGGCGATCGTCTGCACGACGTCCGGGTCCAGACCCACCCCACCACCACCGAACATCTCGCCGCCGAGCTTGAGCAGGACACGCGAGAAGCCCTCGCGTCCGGTCGCGGATTCGGTTGGTGCGGGTTCGGTCATGGCTCTCCTCGGTCTCTGTGCCGCGTGGATGGTGCGGCCAGCATGAATCGGCCACCCGCGACCGAATCGGTCGCGGATTGCCTGTCCATCCTGCCTCATCGGCTCCCGACCAGCACTGCCGGGTCGGGTCCGCGTGGCGTACGCGACAGGGCCCCGTCTCCGAAATCGGAGACGGGGCCCTGTCGTTCGTCTGTTGCGCCGAACTAGCTGGCGCCGACCTCGAACCGCGCGAAGCGGGTGATGGTCACGCCGGCCTCGTCGAGAAGCGCCTTGACGGTCTTCTTCGAGTCGGTGACCGAGGACTGCTCGGTCAGGACGACGTCCTTGTAGTAGCCGTTGACGCGACCCTCGACGATCTTGGGGAGTGCAGCCTCGGGCTTGCCCTCCTCCTTGGCCGTCTGCTCGGCGATGCGACGCTCGGCCTCGACGACGTCCGCGGGGACCTCGTCGCGGGTGACGTACTTGGCCTTGAGCGCGGCAACCTGCATCGCGGCGGCGCGAGCGGCGGCCTCGGCGGCCTCGCCCTCACCGGTGTACTCGACCAGCACGCCCACGGCGGGGGGCAGGTCCGAGCTGCGCTTGTGCAGGTAGATCGCGACCGGGCCGTCGAAGGAGACGACACGACGCAGCTCGAGCTTCTCGCCGATCTTGGCGGACAGGGCCGCGACGGCCTCGTCCACGGTGCCACCGTCGACAGCGACGGCCTTGAGGGCGTCGAGGTCGGCCGGCTTGGCGGCGGCGGCCGCGGTGACGACCTTCTCCGCCAGCTCCTGGTACTCGGCGTTCTTGGCGACGAAGTCGGTCTCGCAGTTGAGCTCGAGCATCACGCCGTCCTTGGCGACGACGAGGCCCTCGGCGGTGGTGCGCTCGGCGCGCTTGCCCACGTCCTTGGCGCCCTTGATACGGAGCAGCTCGACGGCCTTGTCGAAGTCGCCGTCGGTCTCGGCGAGCGCGTTCTTGCAGTCCATCATTCCGGAGCCGGTGAGCTCGCGGAGCCGCTTCACGTCAGCGGCGGTGTAGTTCGCCATCGGGGCGAGCCTCCTTGAGTGAGTTTCGATGCCTGGGGTGGTGCAGGGGGCGAAACGGCCCTGACCCAGTCGTTCGAGATGACGGGTCAGGGCCGGATCGACTAGGCCTGCTTTTCGGCGTCCGCGATCTCCGCGGGGGCCTCGGCGAGCTTCTCCTCGGCCTCGGCGACAGCCTCACGCGGGGACTCGGGGCCACCCTCGGTGATGACATCGGCGGCGGGAGCCGCGGAGGAGAGCAGTTCCTGCTCCCACTCGGCGAGCGGCTCGCCTGCGCCGGCCTCGGGCTTGGCGTCGTCGCCCGCGTTGCGTCCGGCGCGCGCCTGGACACCCTCGGCCACCGCGGAAGCGACGACCTTGGTGAGCAGCGCGGCGGAGCGGATCGCGTCGTCGTTACCCGGGATCGGGTAGTCGACCAGGTCGGGATCGCAGTTGGTGTCCAGGATCGCGATGACCGGGATGTTCAGCTTGCGAGCCTCGGAGACCGCGAGGTGCTCCTTGTTGGTGTCGACGACCCAGATGGCCGACGGAACCTTGGCCATGTCCCGGATGCCGCCGAGGGTGCGGTCAAGCTTGGTCATCTCACGCGTGAGCATGAGGATTTCCTTCTTGGTGCGACCCTCGAAGCCACCGCTCTGCTCCATGGCCTCGAGATCCTTGAGGCGCAGCAGACGCTTGTGGACGGTGGTGAAGTTGGTGAGCATGCCACCGAGCCAGCGCTGGTTCACGTACGGCATGCCGACGCGGGTCGCCTCTGCGGCGATGGACTCCTGCGCCTGCTTCTTGGTGCCGACGAAGAGGACGGTGCCGCCGTGGGCAACGGTCTCCTTGACGAACTCGTACGCCTTGTCGATGTACGTGAGGGTCTGCTGCAGGTCGATGATGTAGATGCCGTTGCGGTCCGTCAAGATGAAACGCTTCATCTTCGGGTTCCAGCGACGGGTCTGGTGCCCGAAGTGGGTACCACTGTCGAGCATCTGCTTCATGGTTACGACAGCCATGGCTGTGTACCTCTTTCATTCGGTTGACGCAGGCGGTCGGGTGACCCCTGCCCTGGCGCCCGTAGAACCCTCGGACCTGCACGGGTGCAGGACCAGCCGAGGGCCGATGTTCTTGCGCGGACGCGCGAAGTCGGACTGCGCGAACACAGACCGCGTGGCAAGTGTACGGCTTGGGTCGCGCAGGTCATAACCAGGCGGTCGCGGGCCTGTGGAGGAACCTCCGCCGGTCCACAGGAGGCGGGAACGGGCTTCCGCGGGAGGGCGCGACGGCCGAGCGTGGGGGGATGCGCCTGCTCGCCGTCGTCGGACTCGCCGCCCTGCTCCTGCTCGCCGCGCCTCCCCCGGCTCCCGCGGCGAAGGCGTTCGGCTGGCCGCTGGACCCCCGACCGCCGCTCGGCCGGGGTTTCGACCCGCCCGCGCACGACTGGCTGCCCGGACACCGGGGCGTCGACCTGGTCGGCGAACCGGGCCGGCCGGTGCTCGCCGCGGGCGACGGGACGGTGGTCTTCGCCGGGACGGTCGCGGGCAAGCCGGTGGTGTCGGTGGACCACGCCGGCGGGCTGCGGACCACGTACGAGCCGGTGCGGGCCGCGGTCGCCGTGGGCCGACGGGTCACCCGCGGCACCGTGCTGGGCACCCTCGTGGCCGGCCACCCCGGGTGCGACGGCTGCCTGCACTGGGGGCTGCGCCGGGACCGGACCTACCTCGACCCGCTCGGACTGCTCCGCGCCACGCCGGTGCGCCTCAAGCCGCTGCGGTAGCGGCTCCGCCGGTCAGGCGCGGGGGTGGGCCTGGTCGTGCACGGCCCGCAGGCGCGCCACCGAGACGTGCGTGTACAGCTGGGTGGTGGCCAGGCTGGTGTGCCCGAGCAGCTCCTGCACCACCCTCAGGTCGGCGCCGCCCTCGAGCAGGTGCGTGGCGGCCGAGTGCCGCAGCCCGTGGGGGGCGAGGCTCGGCGCCCCGGGAACGGCCTCGAGCACCTCGTGCACCACCGACCGGGCCTGCCGCTGGTCGAGCCGTCGACCGCGTTTGCCGAGCAGTAGCGCCGGACCCGACTCGGCCCGCACCAGGTGCGGCCGGCCGGCCCGCAGCCAGGCGTCGAGTGCGTCGGCGGCCGGCCCGCCGAAGGGCACCGACCGTTCCTTGTTGCCCTTGCCCAGCACCCGCAGCACCCGGCGGTCCCGGTCGACGTCGTCGAGGTCCAGGCCGCACAGCTCCCCCACCCGGATTCCGGTGGCGTACAGCATCTCCACCACCAGCCGGTCGCGCACCGCGACCGGATCCATCTGCGCCGCACCGGATTCCGCTGCCCGCATCGCATCCTCGGCCTGCTCCTGCCGCAGCACCGCCGGCAACGTCCGGTGCGACTTGGGCGAGGCCAGCCGGGTACCGGGGTCACGGGTGATGCGTCGGGTGCGGGCCAGCCATGCGGTGAAGGTGCGCGCGGCGGCGGTGCGCCGGGCCAGGGTGCTGCGGGCGACGCCGGCGGCCGCCTGGGCGGACAGCCAGGACCGCAGCACCCGCAGGTCCAGGTCCTCGATCCCGTCCTCCGGCGCGGTCGCGACGAAGTGCGCGAGCAGCGAACGGGCGTCGGACAGGTAGGCGCGCACGGTGTGCTCGGAACGGTCCCGCTCGAGCCGCAGATGCTCGGAGTAGGCGTCGAGGTGCGCCGCCAGCCGGGGCGGCAGCTGCTCTGCGGGGTGGTCGCGTGCCTCGGAAGCCATGCCCGAAGATTCTCTCCCGCACGGGAATAAATCAAGCGTCCGCGCCGCTGGCTCATGCATGTGACCCGAGCCATCTCGATACCCATGCTGCTGGCCCTCGCCCTGCTCTCTGCGATCGCACCCCTCGCCACCGACATGTACCTGCCCGGCCTGCCCGCGCTCGGCGAGGACCTCGGGGCACCGACGGAGACGGTCCAGCTCACCCTCGCGACGTTCATGGCGGGTCTCGGCATCGGACAGCTGGTCGTCGGGCCGCTCTCGGACGGCTGGGGCCGACGACGGCTGCTGCTCGGCGGCACCGTGGCGTTCGCGATCAGCGGCGTCCTGTGCGCGCTGGCCCCCACCGCGGAGGTGCTGATCGCGGCCCGACTGCTGCAGGGCCTGAGCGGCGGCGCGGCAATCGTGTTGGCGCGCGCGGTGATTGCCGATCGCGCCAAGGGCGACGGGGCCGCGAAACTCTTCAGCGTCATGATGATCATCGGCGGTGTCGCGCCGGTGGTCGCGCCGCTGCTCGGCGGCGCGCTGCTCGGACCGATCGGCTGGCGCGGCATCTTCTGGGTGCTGACCGGCGCCGGCGTGGCGATGGTGGTCGGCGTACTGACCCTGATTCCCGAGACGCTCCCGGCGGAGAAGCGGCACGGCGGCGGTCTGGCCGCGCACGCGCACAACATGCGGTACGTGGTCGGCAACCGGCGCTACGTCGGCTATGCGCTCACCTTCGTGTTCGGGTTCGGCGCCCTGTTCTCGTACATCTCGGCGTCGCCGTTCGTGGTCCAGGACGTGCTCGGCATGTCGCCAGGCCAGTTCTCCGTGATCTTCGGCGTGAACTCGGTCGGGATCGTCGGCGGCAGCGTCGTCAACACCCGGCTCATCGGGCGCTTCAACGCCCGGCAGCTGCTCGCCTTCGGCGTCACGCTGCTGCTCGCCGCCGGCGTCATGCTGCTGCTCGAGGTCACGCTCGGCGGCACCCACACCGCGGTGGTGCTGCCGCTGCTGTTCCTGGTCACCACCAGCATCGGGTTCATCATGGGCAACGCCACCGCGCTGAGCCAGGCCCAGGTCACCAAGGCCGCGGGCACCGGATCGGCGGTGATGGGCGCCGGCCAGTTCGGCCTGGCCGCGCTGATCTCACCGCTGGTGGGCGGCTCGGCCGTGCAGATGGCGAGCAGCATCGTCGTGTGCGGCGCGGTCGCGACGACGGCGCTGCTGACCCTCGGCCGACCCGAGCCTCGACCCGTCGGCCGCCGAGGCGGCGTCCGCGCCCGCCTGAGACCCCCTACCCCGCAGCGTTCCTAGCCCTCGGTCTTCGCGAGGTCGGACTTCCAGACCCGGAAGCCCTCCTCGGTCCGGCCGCGCCGCCAGTATCCCGAGATCGACGCCCACTCCGCGCTCACCCCGCGCTCCTTGCGGATGTAGCCACGCAGGCCGTGCATGACGGCGTTCGCCTCGCCGTGCACGAACACGTGGGGCTGGCCGGGCAGCCACGGCGCCTGCCGGACGGCGGCGACCAGCGGCGCGTTGTCCCCGGCACGGTCGTCGCCCACCTCGTCGGCGGCCGCGCCGCGGTGCACCCAGGTGACCTCGACATCCGCGGCGGAGGGCAGGTCGAGTTCGCCGTCGGGACCGTCCACCTCGACGAACACCTTGGCGACCGCCGACGCGGGCAGCGCCTCGAGCGCCGCGCCGATCGCGGGTATCGCGGACTCGTCGCCGGCCATCAGGTGCCAGTCCGCGTCCGCCCGCGGGGCGAAGGCGCCGCCCGGACCGCGCAGCCGCAGGCTCTGACCCGGCTGCGCCGCCCGCGCCCACGGCCCGGCCACCCCCTCGTCGCCGTGGACGACGAAATCGATTGCGATCTCCCGCTTCTCGTCGTCCACACGGCGGACGGTGTAGGTGCGCAGCACGGGCTCCGCGTCGGTGCCGAAGACGAGCTTCACGTAGGCGTCGGTGTAGCCGTTCGCCACGAAGTCGTCGAAGCCGGGGTCGCCGAGGTGCACCCGCACCAGGTGCGAGGTGAGCCGTTCGGTGCGCAGTACGGTGAGGGTGACGAGCGGTCGGGTCATGCCGATACCTCCAACGGTTAGGGCCACCTAACTATAGCGGAGGTGGGATATCCGACGCGGAATCCGCGCGCGGCTGCAATACTGCACACCGCCGTGCCGACGGAGCGGAACGCTGCGCCCGTCGCCCAATCCCGTTCACACCATTCGGAGGATCATGAAAATCGCTCGCCGTGCCTGCACGTTCGCCGCAACCGTAGCGGTGGTGGGTGTCGCGATCGTCGGATGCTCTTCGGACTCCGAGCCGGCCGCCAACGCCTCTGCAGGCGGCACCACGACGTGCGCGGACGCGACCGCCGCCAACGCGACCGCGGCGGATCTCGTCGACGTGCTGCGACCGGTGCAGGTCGAGGACGCCGACGACGAGTACCGGAGCCTGCTGGCGCAGTTCGAGGAGGGCCGGGCGGACCAGATCGCACGCCTGGAGGCGAGCGAGGTCTTCCGCGCCGTGCCCGCCGGCGGCGACGCCGAGTTCGTGAAAGCGGTGTGCTCGCAGTCTCGTTGGGACGACGTGGTCGACGCCGACGGCAAGGCCGTCTCGAGCCCGCGGTCCCAGCGCGCCGCGATCGCGGCCACCGGCCACACCTACTGCGACGCCTTCGCCCAGCTCCAGCCCTCCGCCGCCTCCACCGGCGCCTGGACGGACTGGTCCGGCTACGTCGACATGATGACGCAGGGCGGCATGGAGGGCACCGACGAGGCGCGCCTGACCTACGAGGCGGCCCGGAAGAACCTCTGCCCCCAGTTCAGCTGACGAACGCGACGGCGGCGACGGCAAATTGCCGTCGCCGCCGTCGTCGGTCATCGCGGCCCCGTGCTCACAGGGGCGACGCGATCACAAGCTCGAGGCGACCTGACCGAGCTCACGCTTGAGGATCTTGCCGGTGGCGGTCATCGGCAGGACCGTGACGAACTCGACGAGGCGCGGGTACTTGTACGCCGCCATCTGCTCCTTGGTCCACTCGATCAGCTCGGCCTCGGCGGTCTGCGAACCCGGCTCGAGGATCACGAACGCCTTGATCTCCTCGCCGTGCCGTTCGTCGGGAACCCCGACGACGGCGGCCAGGGAGACCGCCTCGTGGGCCATCAGGACCTCCTCGATCTCGCGGGGGTACACGTTGAACCCGCCCCGCACGATCATGTCCTTGGCCCGGTCGACGATGTAGTAGAAGCCGTCCTCGTCCACCTTGGCCAGGTCGCCGGTGCGGAACCAGCCGTTGTCCGTCACCTCGCTGGTGGCCTCGGGGCGGTTGTAGTACCCCTTCATGACGTTGTGGCCGCGCAGGGCCAGCTCGCCGACCTCGTCGGTGCCGGTGACGGTGTTCCAGTCCCGGTCCACGAGGCGGGCCTCGATGCCCCAGACCGGGACGCCGATCGATCCCGGCCGCGGGTCGCGCTCCGGGTCGCTGAACAGTGCCAGCGGCGAGGTCTCGGACAGGCCGTAGCCCTCCAGGATCTGCACGCCGAAGCGCTCCTTGAACCGCGTGAGGATCTCCACCGGCAGCGCGGCGCCACCGGAGATGGCGCGTCGCATGTTCCGCGCGATCCGCTCGACGTCGACCCCCTCCTCGAGGGCGCCGAGCAGGCTCCAGTACATGGTCGGGACGCCGGCGAAGATCGTGATCGACTCCCGCTCCATCAGCTCGAGCGCGGCGGCGGGCTCGAACCGCGGCAGCATCACCAGCGTCGAGCCGACCGCGAGGCCCGCGTTCATGCTCACCGTCTGCCCGAAGGAGTGGAACAGCGGCAGCGTGAGCAGGCTGGTGTCGTGCCGCATCGGCGAACTGTCGAACAACCGGTTCGCCGCCATGGCGTTGAGCACCATGTTGGAGTGGGTGAGCTCGGCGCCCTTGGGCTTTCCGGTGGTGCCGCTGGTGTACAGGATCACCGCGGTGTCGGCGGGTTCACGCACCACGGTCTCGAACTGGACGGGCTGGGCCGCGAGAACCTGACCGGCGCTCTCGACCCCCTCGATCGCCGAGGGCACGGCCGGGTCCGCGGTGAGCACGAACATCTCGCGGCACTCGGGGGCCTGGGCAAAGCCGGCCTGGCCGTACTCCCCGATCGGAAGATCCGCCGAACCCTCGAAGCAGAAGTAGGCCTTGGCGTCGGAATCGGTGAGGTGGTAAGCGATCTCGCGTCCCTTCAACAGCACGTTGAGGGGAACGACCACGGCACCCGCCTTGAGGATCCCGTAGTAGACGATCGGGAAGTGCGGCAGGTTCGGGCAGGAGAGCGCGACCTTGTCGCCCGGCTCGATGCCACGGGAGACGAGCAGGTTCGCCACCTGGTTGGCGCGGTTGTTCAGCTCCTCGTACGACAGGCGTTCGTCGCCGAGGACCAGTGCCTCACGGGCCGGGTACCGGCGGGCGGAATCCTCGAGAAGCACGGACAGGTTGAGCATGAACTTCCTACTTTCGTTGTGTCGAAATCGTGGCCGGCACCGGGTCGCAGGGGGTGTCGGTGACGTCGATGACCGCGAGATTGGTGACGATCCGCTGCACCACGCCCTCACCCGTGAGCGGCAGGGTGCATTCCTGCACGATCTTGGAGGCACCGGACTTGTCGGTGTGCTCCATCAGCACGATCACCCGGCCGGCGCCGTGGACGAGGTCCATCGCGCCGCCCATGCCCTTGACCATCTTGCCGGGCACCATCCAGTTCGCCAGGTCGCCGGTCGCCGAAACCTGCATGCCGCCAAGGACTGCGGTGCCGATGTGGCCGCCGCGGATCATCCCGAAGCTGGTCGCCGAGTCGAAGAACGAGGCGCCCGGGTTGACCGTCACCGTCTCCTTGCCCGCATTGATCAGGTCGGCGTCGACGGCGTCCTCGGTCGGGTAGGGCCCGGTCCCGAGGATCCCGTTCTCGCTGTGCAGGGTGACCGTCACGCCCGCGGGCAGATGGTTCGGGATCATCGTCGGCAACCCGATGCCCAGGTTCACGTACTCGCCGTCGGACAGCTCCTGCGCGGCCCGGCCCGCCATCTGCTCGCGGGTCCAGCCGACGGTCTCGATCATGGTCGTCATCTCAGTTCCCCGTCCCGGCCACGGCAGAGACCGTTCGCTTCTCGATCTTCTTGTCCTGCGGTCCGGTGTGCACGACCCGGTCGACGAAGATGCCCGGCAGGTGCACCTGCGCGGGGTCGATCTCGCCCGGCTCGACGAGCCGCTCGACCTGTGCGATGCAGACCCGACCGGCCATCGCCGCGAGCGGGTTGAAGTTCATCGCCGCCTTGTCGAACACCAGATTGCCCTCGGTGTCCCCGATCAGCGCATGCACCAGTGCGAAGTCGGCGGTGATCGACTCCTCGAGCACGTAGCGCCTGCCGCGGAACTCGCGGACCTCCTTCGGCGGCGACGCGAGCGCGACGGATCCGTCGGCGTGGTAACGCCACGGCAGCCCGCCCAGGGCGATCGGGGTGCCGACGCCCGCCGGGGTGAAGAACGCCGGGATACCGGCGCCGCCGGCACGCAACTTCTCGGCGAGCGTGCCCTGCGGGGTCAGCTCCACCTCGAGTTCACCGGTCAGGTACTGGCGGGCGAACTCGCGGTTCTCCCCCACGTACGAAGCGGTGACCCGGCGGATCCGCTTGCCTTCCAGCAGGATTCCCAGACCGTGTCCGTCGGTTCCGCAGTTGTTGGAGAAGACCTCGAGGTTCTCCGCACCGCCGGACGCGATCGCGGCGATCAGCCGGTCCGGAATCCCGCACAACCCGAATCCGCCGACCGCCAGGGACGACCCCGACTCGACGTCGACCACGGCGTCGGCCGTGGACGCGACCACCTTGTTCGTCACCCGAGGACCGCCGTCTCCCGGATCAGGTCCTGGACCAGTTCCTCGGCCTGCGGCCAGTACCCGAAGCCGGATGCCGGGTTCAGGTGGCCGACGGCACCGGCGTCGACACGCTTGCTGCCCCACGCCTCGGCGAACCCGACGACCCGCTCGTAGCCCGCCAACGGATCGTTGGTGCTCGCGACGACGGTGCTGGGGAACGGCAGCGGCTGCAGCGGGGTGGGGTTCCATCCGTTGTTCTCGAGGTCCTCGGACGACGGGTAGCCCGCGGGCAGCGGCGATGCGAAGTCCGGCGGGGCGGCCAGCAGCGCGCCCTGGACGGGGCGGTCGTGCTGCGCGGCCCAGTGCACGGTGATCATGACGCCGGCGCTGTGAGCAACGAGCACGACGGGCCCGGAGACCTCCGAGAGGACGTGGTCCAGCGCGGCCACCCGGGCCGACAGGCTGAGCTTGTCGTGCTCGAGCGGCGGCACGGTGACCACCTTGTCGAGCTTCTCGGCCAGGAGGGTCTGCCAGTGATCGGCGACGTGGTCACGCAGACCGGGGACGATCACGACGGTCGGGGATTCGCTGTTGTTCATTACCTACTCCGGTTGTCGGTTGTGGATCAGTGAGGTGGCCTCGCGCGCATTGCCGCGAACCGCGTGACGGTCTGCGCGACGGACTCGTCCGCCGGCCGGGATACGCCAGGTGGGGGCATGGACTCGTCGGTCCATGCCCCCTGCCGCGTGGCGACGTCCCGGTCAGCTCATGACTCGATCAGGAGTGCTGGGTGAAGCCCTTCTGGCCGGGCTTGCGGTTCGGCGCGTAACCGAGCTTCGCCAGCGTCTCGTCGGCGTCGGCGTAGGTCTCGCCGATCCGGTAGATGTCCCGGGCCTCCTTGGCGGTGGCCACCTCACGACCGAGCTCGTTGGCGACGCGCACCAGCTGGCGGACCTGCTCGGCGGAGGTGATCTTGACCTCGCCGTTCGGGGCCCACAGGTTGTCCTCGTTGCCGCAGCGCGGGTGCAGACCCATCGCGATGGCCATCGTGTTCACCGGCAGCACGCTGCGCATCAGCGTCTCCAGCGTCAGGCAGGCGCCGTCCGGGACCCGGTTGACGAACTGCATCATGTTGTACGGGTTCGGGCCGTCGAAGCCGCCGCCGATCGCGACCCAGGTCAGGTTCAGCGGGCCGGTGTAGAAGCCGCGGCGGATCAGGCGCTCGACGGTCTCGAGCTGCGGGATGGACGAGAGCTGGAAGTGCGGCTGGATGCCGGCGGCCTGCAGGCGACGCAGGTGCTCCTCGACCCACTCSGGGCCGGCGGGGACGGTCATCTCGCGGTAGGTCGTGGMCAGCTCGGCGTTCTCCAGGGAGGTGCCCTTGATGTCGCCCGGGGTCATCAGSTCCATGATGTTCATCTGGCTGGTGTTGATCGCGATGGTGACCTGGTCCGGCTTCGGGTCCAGCTCGGCGAGCATGTGGCGCACGTCGTCGGAGAGCCACTTGGCGTCCGCGCCGTCGCCCTCGGGGGCGAAGGAGATCGAGCCGCCGACCTGCAGGATCATCTCCGGCACGGCCTCGCGGAGGCGGCCGAGGAGCTCGTTGAACTTCGACAGGCGCTTGGAGCCCTTGCCGTCCTCCTCGCGGACGTGGATGTGCAGCACGGTGGCGCCGGCCTCGAAGCAGTCGACGGCCTGCTGGACGTGCTCGTCCATCGTCAGGGGCAGGTCCTCGGGGAAGTCCTCGACCGCCCACTCCGGGCCGTAGGGCRCAACGGTGATGACCAGCTTGTCCTGGTTCTCCGGGAAGAGTGCGTCGTCGTGGAAATTCATGCCAGGACTCCATCTGTGATGCGGGCTACGGCCGGGGATTGGGGTGACGTGAATCACTGTAGGCAGCCCGGCGGCGTCACATTTGACGGATTAGGTCAATATTGTTGACGTTCTGGGACAGGCTGGCCCTGGTCGACCGACCAGGCCTTCGGGCTGACCCCGAACTGTTGGCGGAACCACCGGGAGAACGCGCTCAGTTCCGAGAACCCCAGCTCCGAGGAGATCTCGGTGAAGGAGCGGTCTCCCCGCGCGATGGACGCCGTGGCGTGCTCCTTGCGAACCGAGTCGAGGATGGAGGAGTACGTCTCGCCCGACTGCGCCAGTCGCCGGTGCAGGGTCCGCCTGTCCATCCGCAGGCTGTGTGCGATGCGGGTGACCGAACAGTGCTCCGTCGGCAGCAGGGTGGCGATCAGGTCCCGAACCTGCCCGGCGGTGGAGGAGTTCTCGCGCGGCGCCAGCAGCCCGAGGTACTCCTGCGCGAACGGTCGCAGGACCGGGTTCGACAGGCGGTTCGGTGCGTCCAGGTCGCCGGTCGCGGTGATGATCCCGTCGATCTCGTGGTCGTAGTAGATCGACGGGCCGAAGACGCGGGCATGCACCTCCCCGTTGGCGGGGGCTCCGTGGGCGAAGCAGGTGGCCACGGGCAGCCATCCGTCGGGCAGGAAGTCGGACAGGATCCGGAAGATCGACGCGACGACCAGTTCGGTGGACTGGCGTCCGAGTGCCATGTCGGTCGCCGGCCGGACCTGGATCGTGGCCAGGCCCCCCGATTCGGTCAGGTCCAGGAGGATCGCCTCGTTGTGCAAGCTCATGTGGCGCAGCACGATTCCCATCGCACTGCGCACGTCCGGCTCCTCGCGGGCGATCAGGCCGACCGGGCCCAGGTTCGACACGCCGCGGTTGCCCAACATCCTGACGCCGAAGTCGTCGCAGCCGGACTGCAGCGCGGAGAGTTCGAACAGCTCGACCACGCACTTCGCCTCGATCCACCCCTCGGTGGCGGAGAATGTCGCCGGGTCCAGACCGGAGACCCGCATCAGCGGGTACGGGTTCAACCCGACCGACTTCGCCACCTCGAGGTATCCGTTCAAGACCGCGCTACGCAACCTCGGCAACTGTGCTCTCCCGTCCCATGCCGTCAAACACCGCGTCCCGATCCGTCAACATCGACGACGTGAACAACGGTAACGCCCGGATCGGGCCGGCGCATCGAGGCTAGGGTCGCGGCATGGCACTGACGGCTCTCGACGGCAAACTCATCGGATGGTCGGCGGCATACGTGCTGTCGCAGGCCAACATTGCGCGGCTGCTCGGCCCGACCGCGCCGAAGCTCCTGCAGACCCAGACGGCGTTGTCCGCGCGGTCCTACCGGGCGGTGCTCGACAGCATGGACGAGTCCGAGACCGCCCGCTTCCGTAGCCATTTCGCGCCGGACATGGTGCACCCGGTGATCTACGCCGTCGCCCTGTGCACCGGCGCGCGGCGGCTCGGGCAGCTGACCGACCTGTCGTCGGCCACCCGGCGCGCGCTGGCCGTCGCGCCGGTGGCGGCCGCGGTCGCCGACTACGTGGAGAACGTGGTGGACCTGCACCTGCTCGACCACCGCGAGGCGATCACCGACGCCCGGGTGCGGGCGATCTCCACGGTCAGCATCACCAAGTGGGTGCTGAGCATCGGCGCGCTCGCGTACCTGTCCCAGGGGTTCGTGCGGGTGTGGGCGGGCATGGCGGCCGGGCGCCGGAATCGGCGCGATTGAGCGGGCGTCCGCCTACGGTGAGGCCATGGCCGTCGAACGCAGCATCGAGTACTTCCCCGACCCGGAGGCGTTTCGCGCCTGGCTCGCTGAACAGCACGACCGCTCGCCCGGGATCTGGCTCAAGTTCGCCAAGAAGGACTCGGGGCACACAAGTGTCAGCTACGACCAGGCACTGGACATCGCCCTGTGCTTCGGCTGGATCGACGGCCAGGCCCGCCCCCTCGACGACGAGTTCTGGCTGCGGGGCTTCACCCCCCGCCGGGCCCGGAGTCCCTGGTCGAAGCGCAACCGGGAGAAGACCGAGCGGCTGATCGCCGACGGGCTGATGCAGCCCGCCGGGCAGGCCGCGATCGCGGCGGCCCGGGCGGACGGGCGCTGGGACCGTGCCTACGAGGGGCAGGCCACGGCGACCGTGCCGCAGGATTTCCTCGACGCGTTGGCGAAGGTGCCCGCGGCGGAGGAGTTCTTCGCGACGATGAACAAGTCCAACCGGTACGCCGTCGTCTATCGCCTGCAGGACGCGAAGAGGCCGGAGACCCGGGCCCGCCGGATCGAGAAGTTCGTCCAGATGTTCGCGGAGGGCACTCCGCCGAACTGACGACCGCCGCGGGCACAATGGTGCGGTGACCGAGCCAGCCCGCACCGCAGACTACGACGCCCCCGGCGTCGACGAGACGACCGCCGCGGCGGTCGCGTCGACCTGTTCGGCGATGTCCGCGGTGGACGAACCGCTGCCCGGCACCGCCTCGCAGACCGCGGGCTGGCTCTGCCTGGAACATCCGGGGGCGTGGGGCCGCGACGTGTTCGGCGGCGAGGCCTTCGACCCGGACCTGTCCGAGGCGCTGCAACGGCACACCGAGGCGGCGGGGGTGCGACTGCTGCTGATCCGTCGTCCCGGCCGCGCCGCCTGGCCGGCCCGCCGCACCGTGCTGTTCGGCCGCCCGGACCCGGCCGGCGGGTGGTGCGAGCGGTTCGACGTCGCCGACCCGGCCGACCTGCTCGACCTCGACCTGACGCTGACCGCGGCCTCGCCGGGAATCGGGACGCCGGTCAGCGACCCGGTCGCGCTGGTGTGCGCGCACGGCAAACGCGACCTGTGCTGCGCGGTGCTGGGCCGTCCGGTCGCCGCGACGCTCGCGGACCGGTTCGGTGACGCGGTGTGGGAGTGCTCGCACACCGGTGGGCACCGGTTCGCGCCGTCGCTGATCCTGCTGCCGACCGGACTGACCTACGGCAGGCTCGGCCCCGAGGCCAGCGTCGAGGCGGTGCTCGCGGCGGGCCGGGGCGAGGTGTACCTGCCGGGCCTGCGCGGGCGCAGCTGCTGGAGCCCGGACGGCCAGGTCGCGGAAATCGTGGTGCGGGAACGGGTCTCGGCGTCCGACGCGGACCTGACCGTCGAGGACGTCCTGGTGGGAGGGCGGGAGGCCGGGGCGTTGGTGCGGCACCGCGACGGCCGGTCCTGGGCGGTCGAGACCACCCGCGTCGAACTCGAGGCGCGACCGCCGAGTTGCGGCGCACTGGCGAAGTCGGTGACCGCGGTGGTCGCCGCCGCGGTCACCGAGCGCGCCGGACCCTAGTCCGACCGGACCGGCAGCGGCGTCATCCGGTCGAGGAGTCGGTCGCGCAGCACCAGGGTGTGGAACGCGACTGCGCACATGTGCGCGGTGAACGTCAGGAACAGCAGGTAGGCCAGAACCGTGTGGGCCTGTCGCAGCATCGCGTAGGTGCCCGCGTCCTGCGGTGCGATGGCCGGCAGGTGCAGGCCTTCGTAGATCACGATCGGGGACCCCGCGCTCGAGAGCATGGCCCATCCGATCAACGGCTGCGCCAACATCAGCGCGTAGAGCAGGTACTCGGTTCCCTTCGCCACGAGGCGTTCCAGGGGTCGCATGGTGGACGGGAACGGCGGCGGCCGGCGACGCAACCGGTTTCCGATCCGGATCACCACCAGGACGAGGATCGCGATCCCCAGCGGTTCGTGGACGGCCCGCAGTCGCGCGTAGTCGGTCAGCGAGGCGATCATGGCGGCGCCGACGACGAGTTGGGCGATGACCAGGACCGCCATGACCCAGTGCAGCAGGCGCGACGGAAGGGCGTACCGGGCGGGGCCGGGGGTCGGCTCAGCGGGCATCGAGCACCTCCTGGACGGTGACGGCGCTCGGCCGGGTGGGTTCGCCGGATCGGCGGGTGAAGGACCGGGCGTAGACCGCCGACCGCGCGTTGAGCAGGGGGTCGTCCGACGCCGAGATGCCAGCGGGGAGCACGAGCGGGTCGAAGTTGACGTCCCGGGCGTTGCCCGCCTCCTCGGTCTGCACCGAGTCGATCGTCACGGTGCCGACGTCGACGGTGCGCCTGCCCTCGGGCCAGGCCTTGGTGGCGTCGTGGGTCGGGTCGCCGGGTTCGCCGATGGTGAGGACCAGGCGCCACCGCAGCGGTTCGGCGGCGACCGCGCGGATCACCTCGTCGAAGAGGTAGTTCTTGCCGGGCTGCGCCTGGCCGGCCGGCGCGGGTGGTCGCTCGGGGACGAGCATCCAGCGCACCGGAGCGGTGACCCCGGCGGCGTCGGTGACACGGAACGCGTTGAGTCCGCGGAAGGTGCTGTCGCCGAACCCGGAGGTCGCCGGGTGCTGCCGGACGACCTGCATGGCCGCCGCGGTCTCCGGGTGCCCGGCCAGGAACTCGGCCATCTTCTCCGGATCGGGTTTCCCGGTTGCGGCAACGGGTTTGGAGGCGAGCAGTCGTTCGTAGAAGCCTTGTGGGGTGCTGTCGAGGAAGACCGGGAGGTTGACCATCGCGGTGCGCCACTGCTCCCCGTTCGGCAGCGCGAACGCCAACCCCAGGCCGCGGACGGTGGCGCTCGCGTCGGCGGCGTCGGGCAGGCTTCCCGAGAGCGAGAACCGGCCGGTCACCGGAACCCGTCCGGGCTGGAAGACGACGGCGGTGGACACCGCGGCGCCGGCCCCGTTGCTGTCGAAATGCCCAGTGGCACTGAGTCCTTTGGCGTGGTTGCGCCGGAACCCTTCGTGCTTGCCGCCCAGCTGCTCGAAGCGGTCGGCTATTCGCGACGGCGTCAGCGTGTCCGGCGTCAACCAGCCCTTGGCGTAGAGGAAACCGCCGACGTCCACCGCGGCGATCCCCCCGACGGCGGCCAACCCGAGGAGGACGCCGCGCCGACTGATGTCCGTGCGTGACCGAAGGATCCGCCGCTCGGTGTCGTCCGCCATCGCCTCCTCCCTACTGGCCGGCGGCGGGCGCGGTCGGCGCCGGGGTCACCAGGGCGACGTGCCACTGGCCCTTGACGCCCTCGCCGTTGGTCTGGCCCGGCGCGTCGTCCTTCGCGAACCGGTACAGCGGGCGGCCGTCGTACACCGCCTGCTGCGCCCCGCCGTCGGGGCGGGTGACGGTGCCCAGCGTGCCGGGGAGATCCGTCCCGGCGGCCGCCTTCGGGGCGCCGAGCGTCGGCGGCCAGATCGTGGCGCACTGCCCGACGCAGGCGGACGTCGTCGGGGTGTCCTGCGTGAACCAGTACAGCGTGTAGCCGGCCGCGTCGGTCACGACGTCGCCGAGGGCGGTGCTGGTGGCGCCGAGCTGCGCCACGGGGACGGCGTCGGAGGGGGTGGGGGAGGCCGGGGCGGCGGAGGCCTTCGGGGCAGGGCTGGTCGGCTGGGCGTCCTGCGTGGCGGTGTCGCTGCCGCAGCCGGACAGCAACACCAGCGCGGCGCCGAGCCCGACGGTCTGTGCCAGGGGCGTTCGCTTCTTCATCGTTGTCTCGCTTCCGTTCGTGATCGCAGTTGTGCGAGCTGACCGGGAATACGGACGCGGGCGCCGCGCACGTTCACTCCGTGACTGTGTGACATGTCACTCGCTTGTCGTCCCGGCGGCGTGAAGGATTCGAGGGACCGATCCGTATACCCGGGTGAGAACTTCGCCGGTGACCGGCGCGTTGGGGACACGATGGTGCGGAGGTGAAAGGCATGCGGCTGATCTCGCAACACCGGCATGCCGGCGGGCTCGGCGACGAGGCCGCGCTGCGCGCGGCGTACGAGGACCACGGCGGCGAGCTGTTCCGGTTCGCGCACCGCTCCCTGGGCGACGCGGGCGGCGCGGAGGAGGCCGTGCAGGAGACGTTCCTGCGGGCCTGGCGGGCGGCGCACAGCTTCCAGCCGGACACGGCGTCGCTGCGCACCTGGTTGTTCTCGATCTGCCGCAACATCGTCATCGACATCAGCCGCGCCCGGGCCAGCCGGCCGCCRCTGGCCGCCGCCGAACCGGCCGATGCCCCCAGCGCCTCGCAGCCGCTGGAGGAACTGGTGGTGGGCCTGCAGGTGGAGGAGGCCCTGCGCCGGCTGTCCGAGCAGCACCGGCAGGTTCTCGTCGAGGTGCACCTGCGCGACCGGCCGGCCGCCGAGGTCGCCGCCGCGCTCGGGATCCCCGAGGGCACCGTCCGCAGTCGCGTCTACTACGGTCTCAAGGCCCTCAAGCTCGTACTGGAAGAAATGGGGTGGCACGGTGACTACTGACCAGTGCCCGCAGATGCGAACCCAGCTCGGCATGTACGCCCTGGACCGGCTCGAACCGGCCGCGGCGGTGGCGCTGCAGGCCCACCTCGACGGCTGCCCGGACTGCCGGTCCGAACTGCGCGAACTGCGCGGCGTCGCCCGGGCCCTGCGCCGGGCCGACCCCGAGCGGGTCGACGATCAGCCCGCCGGTCCGCCCCCGGCGCTGCGCACCGCGGTGTTCACCGCGGTCGAGCAGGAGCGACGCCGGAAGCGCTCGGTCCGGACCGTGCGGCTCGCCGCGGCGGCGGCGGTGCTGGTCGTCGCGCTGGGAGGAGTCTTCGTCGTCGCCGGGCAGCGGAACTCCCAGCCGGGCAACAGCTCTCAGTCGGTCGCCTTCGCCGAGCCGCCCGCCGGTGTACAGGCCTCGGCCAGCGTGGAGAACCGCAACTGGGGCACCAGCATCGCCCTCGACGTCACCGGCCTGCCGCAGGGCCAGCGATACGCGGTGTGGCTCGAGCGTCCGGACGGGAGCAGGATGCCCGCCGGCAGCTTCGTCGCGGGCGGCGAGAAGAAGATGTCCATGCAGATGGCGGTCGGACTGCCGATGCACGAGGCCGCGGCCCTGGGCGTCAGCACTCCCACCGACCCGAGCCCCGTCCTCCTGGCGCCGCTGCACTCCTGACCCGGCTGCACTCCTGACCCGGCTGCACTCCTGACCCGGCTGCACTCCTGACCCGGCGCGCGGTCCGCGCGCCGGGCCCCGTGACTAGTGCCCGATGCCGACCTTCTCGTACACCCGTCTCATCCAGGCCGGTGCCCACCAGTTGGCCTCGCCCATCAGCTTGACCAGCGAGGGCACCAGCAGCATTCGCACCACGGTGGCGTCGATGATCAACGCGACGATCATGCCGACGCCCAGGAACCGCATGATCGACAGCCCGGACAGGGTGAAGGCCCCGGTCACGATGATCAGCAGCGCGGCCGCCGCCGTGACGATCCGGCCGGTCCGTTCGGTGCCGATCCGGACGGCGTCCTCGGTGCTCGCGCCGTTCTCCCGGGCCTCGACCATCCGGGACATCAGGAACACCTCGTAGTCGGTGGACAGTCCGAAGACCACCGCCAGGATCAGCACCACGAACGTCGGTTCGAGTGGGTTCGGGGTCACGCCCAGCATCGCGGCGCCGTGACCGTTCTGGAACACCCAGGTGAGCACGCCGAAGGTGGCGGCCAGGCTGAGCCCCGCCATCGCGACGGCCTTGACCGGCAGCACCACCGACCCGAAGGCCAGGAACAGCAGCACGAGGGTGGAGCCGACCATGATCGCGATCATCAGGGGCAGGTTCTCGGCGATGGAGGTGTTGCCGTCGAGGGTGAGCGCCGCACCACCGCCGACCTTCACGTCGGTGCCGGCCGGCGCGTCGATGGCGCGCAGTTCCTGCACGGTGTCGGCGGGCGCCGTGCCCTCGGCGTAGGTGGCCTGCAGCAGCGCGAAGTCGTCGGCGGCCGCGACCATCCGCACCTGGCTGACCCCGTCGAGGGCGCGGGCCTGGGCGCCGACGTCGGCGAGCTGCGCGGTGGTCGGCGGTGCCCCGTCCTCGCCGCGCACCAGGACGCTGGCCGCCTCGCCGGTGGTGGGGAACTCGGTGGCCAGGGTCTGCGAGGCCGCCCGGGCGGGGTCGTCCGGGGGCAGTGCGGTGTAGGTGATCTCGCCGAGGGAGGCGCCGAGCAGCGGGGACGCCAGCAGCAGCAGGCCCGCGACGATGGTGACCGCGAAGGTGACCGGCCGGCGCATCACCCGGGTGACGACGCCGCCCCAGAACCGGGTCGCCCGCTCCTCGCCGCGCTCGACGGCGCCGCGCCGCCAGGCCAGCGAGTTGATCCGGTGGCCGAGGACGGCGAGCAGGGCGGGCACCGCGGTGAGCGAGAGCAGCGCCGCGCTGATCACCGCGGCGATCGCGCCGAAGCCGAGCGACCGGATGACCGCCTGCGGGAAGACGAGCATGCCGGCGAAGGCGCACACCAGCAGCAGACCGGAGAACAGCACCGTCCGGCCCGCCGTGGTGACGGTCCGGCGCACCGCCTCGCCCGGTTCGCTGCCCGCGGCGAGTTCCTCCCGGTACCGGCTGACGACGAACAGGCCGTAGTCGATGGCCAGACCCAGGCCCAGCAGCGAGGCCACGTTCAGGGCGAACGAGCTGACCTCGGTGAACATGGTCAGGATGCGGAGCGTGGCGAACGCGCTGAAGACGGTGAGCATGCCGACGAACACCGGGACGGCGGCGGCCACGACGGTGCCGAAGACCAGCACCAGCAGCAGCAGGGTGATGGGCAGCGCGATCGCCTCGGCGCGCACCAGGTCCTGCTGCAGGTGCTGGCTGAACGAGTTCCCGACCACGGTGCCGCCGCCGAACTGGGCGTCGATCCCCGGTGGGCTGAGCGCACGGGTCATCTCGTCGAGGTCGGCGAGCTGCGGCCCGGCGTCCCAGTCGATCGAGACGGTCGCCACGGCCTTGGTGCCGTCGTTGGAGGTCAGCTGCGCCGCGGAGGCGGGGTCCACGGACCAGTACGAGACGACGGACCGCGTCGGCACCTGCTCCTTGAACGCGGCGAGCGTCTGCTGGACCTCGGGGCCGATGTCGGCGAGCGTCCGGCCCTCGGGTGCGGTGTAGATCGCCACGATGTCGGGGGACTGCGACCCGAGGCGGTCGTGGACCAGCGAACTGACCTGGGCCGCCTCACTGTTCGGGTCGACGTACCCGCCCTGGCTGAGCTTGGAGAAGACGCCGAGTCCCCACAGCCCGCTGACCACGACGGTGAGGACCGCGAGGACCAGTACCCACCATTTCCGGGAGACGACGAACGAGGCCCAGCGCGTCATAGATGTTGCTGCTCTCTTCAGGTGGGGTCGGGACGGCGCCACGACTCTACCGACGGCGTCCGGGTTTTCGGTCGGTCACCTCCGGACGCTGGTGCCGGGCGGCGCAGGGGTGCAGAGTTGTCCGCATGGACGTTCCCGGCGTCATGACCGGGTGGCAGGTTCGCCGGCCCGGGCCGATCCGCGGCAGACCGCTGGATCAGGTGTCGATGCCGGTGCCGTCGCCCGGGCCGGACGAGCTCCTGGTGCGGGTCCGGGTGTGCGGCGTGTGCCGGACGGACCTGCACGTGGCCGAGGGCGACCTGCCGGTGCACCGGCCCGGCGTGGTGCCCGGTCACGAGGTGGTCGGCGAGGTCGTGGACTGGGGCGGCGAGGTGGGCCCGGGATTCGGGCTCGGCGACCGGATCGGCATCGGCTGGCTCCGGCAGACCTGCGGGGAGTGCCGGTACTGCCTCGCCGGGCGGGAGAACCTGTGTCCCGGTTCGCGGTACACCGGCTGGGACGTCGACGGCGGCTACGCGGAGTACGCCGTCGTGCCGGCCGCGTTCGCGCACCGGCTGCCCGACGGCTACCTCGACGAGGAACTGGCGCCGCTGCTGTGCGCCGGGATCATCGGGTACCGGGCACTGGCCTGTGCCGAACTTCCGGAGGGTGGCAGGCTGGGCATCTACGGGTTCGGCGGCAGCGCACACCTCGCCGCGCAGGTCGCCCTCGCGCGGGGCGCCGAGGTGCACGTGATGACCCGTGGGGCGCGGGCGCGGTCGCTGGCGCTCGACCTCGGGGCGTCGTCGGCGCAGGATGCGGCGGATCCGCCGCCGGTGCCGCTGGACTCGGCGATCCTGTTCGCCCCGGTCGGCACGCTCGTTCCGCCCGCGCTCGAGGCACTGGACCGCGGCGGCACGCTGGCGGTCGCGGGCATCCACCTGTCCGACATCCCGCGGCTGAACTACCAACGGCACCTGTTCGAGGAGCGTCGGCTGCGGTCGGTCACCGCCAACACCCGCGCGGACGCCCGGGAGTTCCTCGAGTTCGCGGGCGCGCACCGGCTCCTCGTCACCGCCAACGCCTACTCGTTCGACGAGGCGGACCGTGCGCTCACGGACCTGCGAGAGGGCCGGGTGAGCGGCGCCGCCGTGCTCGTCGTGTGACGTGGCGGGGACGCCGCGGCCGACCCCGCCGGTTGACACCCCGCCGCCCCGCGTCGCAGAATAGAACGCACGTTCGATGCGACTTCCCCGCTCGGGCACCGCAGGCAGAGCTCTCTGCTGCGGATGCGGACGGGAAGGAGCGGCAATGGGCTGGGGCAACGGGCCGCCGACGTGGTCGGAGATGGAGCGGGTGCTCTCGGGTCGTCCGGGGCGGAACCCGCCGGAGGCGATGTACCCCGGCGACGGCAGCGACAGCCCGGCCTGGTCCCGCAAGCGCGGTGAGTACCGCGGCGGCGCCATCGTCCCGGACGCGGCGCCGACCGTGCCCTACGCGGAACTGCACGCGCACTCGGCCTTCAGCTTCCTGGACGGCGCGAGCCCACCCGAGGAGCTGGTGGAGGAGGCCGTCCGGCTCGGCCTCGAGGCGGTCGCGCTGACCGACCACGACGGGCTCTACGGCGTGGTGCGGTTCGCGGAGGCCGCCAAGGAGCTGGGCATGCGCACCGTCTTCGGGGCCGAGCTGTCCCTGCCGCCACAGGGTTCGGGCTCGGCCGACCCGCGAACCGGCGCCGCGGACCCGGACGGCACCCACCTGCTGGTGCTGGCCCGCGGCGGGGAGGGCTACCGGCGGCTGTCCCGGCAGCTCGCCGCGGCGCACCTGGCCGGTGGCGAGAAGGGCCGGCCCCGGTACGACCTCGACGCGCTGACCGCCGCCGCGGGCGGGCACTGGCAGATCCTCACGGGCTGCCGCAAGGGGCACGTGCGCGCGGCGCTCGCGGAGGGCGGCGCCGCGGCCGCCGAGTCCGAGTTGCGGGGGCTGGTCGAGCGATTCGGGTCCGACCGGGTCACCGTCGAGCTCACCCATCAGGGCGTCGCCGAGGACGACGAGCGCAACGCCGTCCTGGCCGACCTCGCGGACCGCTGCGGGCTGCCCGTCATCGCCTCCACCGCAGCACATTTCGCGCGGCCGTCCCGGCGACGGCTGGCGATGGCGATGGCCGCGGTGCGGTCCCGGCGGAGCCTGGACGAGGCGGCAGGCTGGCTGGCCCCGACCGGGGGCGCGCACCTGCGCTCCGGCGCGGAGATGGCGCGGTTGTTCGCCGCACACCCGGGCGCCGTGCTCGCCGCCGCGGAACTGGGCCGCGAGTGCGCCTTCGACCTGCGGCTGATCGCGCCGCGGCTGCCGCCGTTCGACGTCCCCGACGGGCACACCGAGGACAGCTGGCTGCGGGAGCTGACGATGGCCGGCGCGCTCCGGCGCTACGGCACCCCCGAGCAGCGTCCCGACGCCTACCGGCAGATCGAGCACGAACTGACAATCGTTGCCCAGCTGACGTTTCCGGGCTACTTCCTGGTGGTCCACGACATCGTGTCCTTCTGTCGCCGCAACGACATCCTCTGTCAGGGCCGGGGGTCGGCGGCCAACTCGGCGGTCTGCTACGCCATCGGGATCACCAACGTCGACCCGGTGGGGAACCGGCTGCTCTTCGAGCGGTTCCTCTCCCCGGAGCGGGACGGCCCGCCGGACATCGACGTGGACATCGAGTCGGACCGGCGGGAGGAGGCCATCCAGTACGTCTACGGCAGGTACGGCCGCGACTACGCCGCGCAGGTCGCCAACGTCATCACCTACCGCGGCAAGATGGCGGTGCGGGACATGGCCCGCGCGCTGGGCTACTCGCAGGGCCAGCAGGATGCGTGGAGCAAACAGGTCAGCCGGTGGAGCGGCGTGAAGGACGAGACCGGCACCGACATCCCGCGAGCGGTGCTCGAGCTGGCCGGCGAGATCGAGGGATTCCCACGGCATCTCGGTATCCACTCCGGAGGGATGGTGATCTGCGACCGGCCGATCGCGGACGTGTGCCCGGTGGAGTGGGCGCGGATGGAGAACCGCAGTGTGTTGCAGTGGGACAAGGACGACTGCGCCGCGGTGGGCCTGGTGAAGTTCGACCTGCTCGGTCTCGGCATGCTCTCGGCCCTGCACTACATGATCGACCTGGTCGCCGAGCACGAGGGCGTCGAGGTGGACCTGGCGCGGCTGGACCTGTCCGAGGCCGCGGTCTACGAGATGCTGTGCCGGGCAGACTCGGTCGGTGTGTTCCAGGTGGAGTCCCGGGCCCAGATGGCGACCCTGCCGCGGCTGCGGCCCCGCACCTTCTACGACCTGGTGGTGGAGGTCGCGCTGATCCGGCCCGGCCCCATCCAGGGCGGCTCGGTGCACCCGTACATCCGGCGCCGCAACAAGCTCGAGCCCGTCACCTACGACCATCCCTCGCTGGAGAACTCGCTCGAACGCACCCTCGGCGTCCCGCTGTTCCAGGAGCAGCTGATGCAGATGGCGGTGGACGTCGCCGGGTTCACCGCCGCCGAGGCCGACCAGTTGCGCCGGGCGATGGGGTCGAAGCGGTCGCCGGAGCGGATGGAGCGGCTCAGGGGCCGGCTGTACGACGGCATGCGCGAGCTGCACGGCATCACCGGCGAGGTGGCCGACCGGATCTACGAGAAGCTCTACGCCTTCGCCAATTTCGGCTTCCCCGAGAGCCATTCGCAGTCCTTCGCCTCGCTGGTGTTCTACTCGGCCTGGTTCAAGCTGCACCATCCGGCGGCGTTCTGCGCGGGGCTGCTGCGAGCCCAGCCGATGGGTTTCTACTCGCCGCAGTCGCTGGTGGCCGACGCCCGCAGGCACGGGGTGCGGGTGCACGGGCCGGACGTGAACGCCTCCCTCGCCCACGCCGGACTCGAGCGTGGGGGCGCCGAGGTGCGCCTGGGTCTCGGCGCGGTGCGGCACATCGGGTCGGCGCTCGCGGAGAAGATCGTCGAGGCCCGGAAGGAGGGCGGCCCGTTCGCCTCGCTGCTGGACCTGACGGGCCGGGTGGGGCTGAGCACCGCGCAGGCCGAGTCGCTCGCCACGGCCGGCGCACTGGGCTGCTTCGCCGGCTCGCGGCGGCAGGCGCTGTGGGCCGCCGGCGCGGCGGCGGGGGAG
>NZ_JBFUJP010000075.1:0-24023 GCF_056401315.1 Rhodococcus sp. P4_F5
CACCAGGATCACCTGGTGGGCGGCTTCTTTGGTGTCGGGGGTTCGCCCGAATCGGGCTGTAGGTTGGGATGTGACGAGGATCACCTGCCCGGTGGGCGGTCGCGCCCATCGTACGTCCGGATGGGTTACTGCACCCTCCGCTCGTGCGCGTCGCGGGGGCCGGTAGCATTCTGCTCTGCAGTCCGCCGGCGTCGCCCGCGCGGAATTGGGGCGGTAGCTCAGTCGGTTAGAGCCGTGGACTCATAATCCATTGGTCGCGGGTTCGAGCCCCGCCCGCCCCACTTGTAAGGGTGACCAATCGTGTCCATGAAGTCACTTGAAGTCGGGGCGTCGGTGGTGTCACGACCGTGACGGCAGTTCGAATATTGCCTTCAGAACGGGGCGACCTCGGGGCACTGCCATTTCGCATCCCATTTCGTGGCCTCCTTGTTGTCGGAGAGCCCGTCCAGCTTCGTCAGGCTGATACGTGCGGAATCATCGATCGGAACGATCAGCGCATATCCGTTCTCGACGGTCCACCGGGCGGGGAGCAGCACCCAGCGGTMGGGGCGGACTACGAGGGTCCGAAGGCACTCGTACCGGTACGTGAACCGCTGGCCCGGTCGCGAACCGAGTGGAGTCTCCTGTACCAGGTTCGGAGGTGCGAACAGGGGCTCGGTGGTGTCGAGCACCACCACGGTCTCCTTGTCCCAGAGGTCGCCCGCGGTCTTCTGTGCCTGATGATGTCCGTACTCGGTGGCGAAGATGTTCGTCAGCCAGAACAGTGCCAGCACGATCGCGGCACCCGCGAACAGCCATGTGGACCGCTCCATGCGGGTGGCGGAAAGCGGTGAGTCCCCCGATCGGAGGGCAGTCAATGCCCCGGATCCCGCCACGATCAACAACGCTCCCACTGCCAGCAGAACCACGAGAGTTGGATAGAGAACGCCACGCTGCGCAGCACGTAGTCCGCCGTGGAGTACTCGAAAGACTCCGTGTCGACACCGAAGTAGCCGAAATACGCGCGCGCGGAGACGAAGCCGAAGTAGTAGCACAACCCGGTGATTACGGTGGTGGGCGCAACGACACCCGCGACCACGCCTATCCACTTGTCCACCGCGACAGTCGACTCCACCGCGACGGCCGGTGTGGGTGGAGACACTTCACTCATCGGGCGGAACCGCGCTCTCGGTTCCCGGATCCGGGGACATCGTCGTCGTCGGTTCCCTCGTCGTCGGGCCAACTACGAATGGGTCGCCCGTAGTGGGCCGAGGCCCAGGCGTCCGTACCCGGTCTCCGACGGTGGGTGGCGCCGACCACGCCGTCTGCTCGGATGTCGAGGCCCCGACTTCGCGGGACGTGGCCGGCGCAGAGTCCGTCACTGCGGGGGAGGAAGGTTGCGGATTTCGTGACGACCGATCAGATGGTTTGGGTGGATTGCCGCCGATTCCGGTGGTCGAGGGGCTACTGGCTCTTGGAGAAGTAGTAACCGACGGCGGTGCCGGTCAGGCCGACGAGCGCGGTGAAGATGGTGTTGAAGACGCCGCCAGCCTGCATCCAGTCCTCGGAGTCGACAATCATCGAGGCGAAGGCGCAGAAGATGCCCATACCCAGTGCAGCGCTGAAGATTCCGCGTGGACTTGGTGAGGAGCGGATCAGGGCGAGCCGCGAACGAACTCGGGACAACATCAGTAGAGGGAGATGTCGTCGACTCGGTCGGCGAGGATCGCGCAGTAGGTGCGGTCGGAGCCGGGCGCGCGGCGTGTCGCGTAACTGGTGTGGTCCTCGCGGTGTAGGTAGCCCTCGACGTCGTCAATGGCGCGGGAGTACTGGTGCCAGACCGTCCAGGGATGCCACCACTGGACCAGCACCGCCTGCCATCGTCGGGTGCGCAGCCGGTCCAGCAGGTCCGCCACCCAGGCCCGCGGATCGGCCAGCGAGAACGCCGCGGACTGGTCGGCGATGGTGCGCAGGGGAGAGTTGGCGGGGCAGCAGCAGATGACGTCACGGGGGTCGGCGACCTGCCAGGTCGGCAGCGGGCCGCTGATCGGGCGTCGTCCGGCGATGCCCCAGCCGGGCAGCCCGGCGGATTCGGGCCGTAGCGGGTCGGCGATCAGGCCGACGCCACGTACGTCCAGGTCGGGATGCAGGCCGCGCGAGACCTCGGCGCCGACGTTGCCTGCGAGTGCGGCGCCGCCTGAGTATCCCAGCAGCACGACGGGGTTGGGATCGTCAGTGATCATCTCGAGCAGCAGTGCCCGACCGTCGGCCAAGGCCTGGTCGAACGAAGAACCGCCTGGGTCGGGATGGGGCCCGTAGCTGGCTTCCCACGGCACCTCCCGGGCGGTGAATCGGGTGGGATCGAGGTGGGTCGTGGTGTTGGTGAGCATGTTGTTCTCGAGCGGCTCCGCGATGCCTCGGCAAGTCAGGACGGTGATCATCGTCAATCCTGTCGCAATGCCTCGTCGACCTCGACGCCGAGCTTCGTGCACAGCGCGCGGAGCAGCTTGTTGTTCTGCTCGGCCACTGCGGGCGTGGACAGCGCGTGCCCGAGTCGATCGTCGGGTTGGTCGGCGGGGCGGAGGTAGCCCTCGCGGCCGAGCGCAGGGCGGGCCAGGCCCAGCATGTCCTCGAGCTCGGGGAGGGTCATGTCGGCGTAGTTCAGGTCGCAGCGACCGAACGGCGGGCACGGCCCGTTGTCGGTGTACTGGTGCGCGAAGTATCCCTCCGGCTTGATCTTCGGCGATCCCGGCTCGCGGCCGTAGCTGGGGGTGACCAGTCGAAGTCCGGCCGGACGCGTGCGCCACAGGTCCGCGTTGGACACCGGATTCCAGTAGCCGATGACCCGTTTGTCGCCGAGCCATGCGCGGGCCCGACGTATCTCGTCGTTGACCTCGGCCGACTGGTCCCCGGTGATCGCGCCGTTGGCGTCCTCGACGTCGGCCATGACGATCATCCGCGGGTGCGGTCCGCCCCGCTGGGTGACCAGGTCGCGCAGCAGGTCGATGTTCGCCTGACCGGGCCGGAAGAACCAGTAGACGATGAAGAAACTCAGTCGGCCGTCGTCGCAGGCGCGCACCGCCCAGTTGTAGTTGGCGGGGAACTTGGTGTCCCGCCGGTCGCCGCTGTTGGATCGGAAGCAGAAGATTTCGCGCGGGTAGGAGTCGTCCACCGGCGCGATCTGGTACTGCGAGACGTCGGCCCAGATCGTGCCGCGCGCGGCCGGCGGCGGGGGCGGGGGCGTCCCGAGGTCGGGACGTTGGCCGTGACGGATGACCACGTTCCATTCGCCCTCGTATACGAACCCGCTGACCGGCCAGCCGTTGGCCACCTGCAGTGCCCGCGCGGCGCGGGCGGTGTCGGTGTCCCAGACTCCGGTCGCCGCGATGCCGCAGGCCAATTGCCATCGCTTCAGCCCGTCCTTCCAGGACTGGGCGTCGGTGGCGTACAGGCCGCTGATCGACTCCGGGRGCCCGTCGAGCGGTCCGTAGTAGTAGCCGGCGGGCAGCGGGAAGGCGTCCGGGTCGGGCGGCGGGTACACCCCGAGATGGCCTGACTCGAGTCGGGTGGCAAAGGCGGCCAGGCGCGGGTCGCCCTCGGGGTATCGGATCTGGGTGTGCATCGGGTCCTTGGTGTTCCAGTCCTCCCCCCAGAAGACCGTTCCCTCGAAGTCCGCGAGCATCTGCCGGACCGCGGCGATCTTGTCCGCGGGCATGTTGACGGCCGCGGGAATCTTCCAGGGCAGCCGGGTGGCGTTCAGGTCCACCGCGGTGCCGCTGAGGTGATTGCTGTCGGGAATGTCGTTGTCCCAGCTGAATCCCCAGTAGTCGCGGGGCCGGTAGGTGTCGATCCGCCAGACGCGCCGGTGCCAGAGCGCGCACCAGGCGATCAGGATCGTCGCCGCGACGCCGCGGCGCACCTCCGGGCGCACGTTGTCTGTGCCCGGGACCAGCGGTCTGACGATCTCAGCGGTGTCGCAGATCCGCCAGCCGTTCTCCGAGAGGCTGTTGCCCCGATAAGTCCGAAAGCCCATCTCACTCACTCCTCCTGCGTTCGCTGACCGGAGAGTTGGCGACTCCGACCCCGCTGGTGGCCGAATTGCAGGTCTGCTCGTGTACCGCCAGTTCAGAGGCGACGTGAAGCCATGACAACTTCCTTGGTCGCAAAACGGGTTTCCTGCGCGGTGCGGCAGTGGTGGCATCTCCTTTCGTGGAGTTCGCGTGTTGAGTGACCTGATGCAGGCGTTCAGGCGATGACGCCGTGGATCGTTTTGGCGACCGCCGGGTGGGCGAGGTACTCGGCGATGCTGTGCGCCCGCTCCTTGGGGTTGTCGACAGGGAACTCCTGGAGCTGGCCCTTCCAGGTGTTGCGCAGCGGGCATCCGATCGTGATCGGGTCGACGGCGGACCAGGCGTTGAGCCAATGGCCGACACGTTCGGGCCGGTTGGGTCCCCGGACCAGCAGCTTGTCATGCACCGCGTCCAGACCCAGCGGGCTGCCGGCGGTGACGAGAACGGCGACGTCGAGCGCGGGGGCGAGTCGGGTGAGCAGGTCCATCGCGACGACGGTGCCGAGGCTGTGGCTGACCAGGGCGAGCCGTCCGGAGACGGGGACGGTCTCGAGGACGCAGCCGAGTACGTCCTGACGGATCTGCTCGTCGGAGAGGTACGTCGCGACGTCCCGGAAGACCTGGGCGATGACGAGCTCGTCCAGGTCGCTGCGGGCGGCGAGCCAGCTGAGCTGCCGCTGCAGCTTGCTCACGATCCCGCCGGCGAAGGAGCCGAGCCCTTCCTGCGCGGCGGGGTCTTCCGGTTGCTGGTCGTCGGCGGGCAGGCCGGCAACGGCCGACGCGTCCTCGAGGATCCGTTCGTACAGCCGGCGGGCCGACGGCGTGATCGGCGCCATCGCCTCGGCGTGGTCGACCGCCAGGATGTCCGGGGAGAGGATGACGCTCTCCTGGGGCCGCAGCAGGTCGGCCAGCCGGTCGCCGTAGAACGGGAAGTACGCATCGGCCGGATCGATCGGGCCGACCCCGGCAAGGGTGAGCCCCTTGTTGAGCCCGGCGGCCCAGTCCCGGCGCAGTACTTCGGGATCGCGCCCCTGCTGCCCGCGGCCGTGCAGGAACAGCAGGTGACGGCCCCCGCCGAAGGCACCCGGCCGGGCGGCGACGCCCCGGCGAACACCGGTGACCTCACGCGACGTCGCGGACGCGGGCGCCGCCGCCTCCGGCCGGGCTGCCGCTGGTGCGGGCTCGGGGCCGAGAACCGCTGGGGCGACGGCTAGTCCGGAGTCCGGACCGAGTTCGGCAAGGAGTTCCCGAGAGCGCGCGTCGGGCTCCAGTCCTGCCAGGTGGCGGAGGATGACGCTGATCCGTGCCCCCTCGTTGGAGGCCCAGGCGATCGTGTCGTCGCCGTCGCCTCGCTGCCAGGGTGTGCCGTCGCGCCGCAGAATCTGTCCGTGTTCGTCGGTGCGCGGCACCCCGGAGTGGTGCAGTGCCACCACGTCMCACTGGTCGTTGTAGACCGGGGAGCCTGAGTTTCCCGGCTCGGTGTCGGTCGAATAGTGCAGGAAGTGATCCAGCTGCAGATCGAGCTGGTTGTTTCGGATCCCGATCTCCTTGAGCCGGCCCATGGGATGGCCGACGATGTTCATCGCCTCGCCGATGACGATCTTCCCCTGTCGCACGTTCAGGCGGTTCCACCAGCCGACGACATCCCCAGGGGGCCTGCCGTCGGGGTGGGGACGGACGAGCACGAGGGTGAAGTCCAGGTGCTTGTCAGTCACGAAGAAGTCGGGATCGAAACCGAACCGCACGGGGGTGCCGGGTGTGTTGTCGATCGTCGTCTCAGCACCGAATTCGGCAATCGCCCTGCCCGCGGCGTCCTCGTCGGGAAGTACGTGGTTGTTGGTCATGAGCAGTCTCGGCGAAACCAGGAACCCTGTGCCCAACGGGATCTCACGGCCACCGTCGGTCAGGGAGATCCGCGCGACCGTGGTTGCCGCGCGGGCACCGCGGGCCAGGAAGCTGGCCGCCTGGAGCTCGTTGCTGGCCCCGATGATCCGCTCCAGCGCGGAAATCCCGTCGACGGGTTCGGCGCGACCGAGCGCGATCAGGGCCTCGACCGGCACCTCGCCCGTGACCACCAGCCGCTCCGCACGGGCGATGATCTGCTCGGCGGAGTCGACGACGGGACTGTCTTTGGCATCGCGTCGCCGCTCGATGTCCTCACGCTTCGCCTCCGACTGGCCGTAACGCCTCGCGGCCGCCCTGGCCTGCTCCAACCACGCCGTCCGGAGCTGTTCGTGCTCGTTCATCGTCCCCTCCCACGGGAGGCAGAAGTGATGTGGCGGTGACCTTTGGTGTGGTGTTACAACGGGTTACGTCAATATTCAGCGCATGGGCAAGTGCTACCTCAGAGTGTCCCAGGGTGGCGATTGGATGTCGCGAGTAGTCGTCTACTCAAAGACCGGCCGCCACAGGGGTCGGCCGCGGGTTCGAGCCCCGCCCGCCCCGCCGGTCAATTCGGTTGCGGCTGCGGATCGTCGTCCGGCGGACTCGGGAAGAGCGCCTCCATTGCCGAGCCGATCTCGTGAAGCCGTAGCAGGAAGGCCTTCTCGTCGTGTCCCTTGCGGCGCATCCAGGCCGTGACCTCGCCGTTGCACTTGCTGGAGTTGCACGAGGCGCAGGCCGGCACGATGTTGCCCAGCGTGTAGCGGCCGCCTCGCGAGATCGGCAGGACGCAGTCGCGCTGTAGCGGTTGGTCCTGGGCGCCGCAGTAGGCGCAGCCGTTCCACGCCTCCTGCAGCGCGGTCCACTGCGGGGCGGTGAGGTCGTGCTCGACGAGGTCCATCCGCCGCTTGCGTCGCCGCGCGTACCTGGACTTGCGGCTGATCGCCATGGCCGCACTCTACCGTCGCTGGGCATGGCGAAGGCCCCGGCGCATCGCTCCGGGGCCTTCGTCGTCAGGTGGACACCGCCGATTCTCGGGCGGCGACGGCGCCTACTTCCCGTGCGCCGCCTTGTATTCCAGCGCGTAGGCGATCTTGCCGGGCTTGCCGTCGGAGTACGGCTTGGACAGCTTGGCGAACTCGCCCTTGTCCTCGGCCTTGCCGTCGTTCCACGCCGCCAGCGCGCCGAGCTGGCCGGCCGTGAATCCGCCGTCGACCAGGGCGCCGGCCGGAAGGGCCGTCTGCGCCTTGGTGACCCGCTTGACGGTGTCGAGGTAGCTGGCGGTCTCGCGCGGGTTCCAGCCGCTCAGGTCGGCGGCCTGGGTGTCGCGCAGCCATGCGCCCCAGTAGAACTCCTGGAACGGGATGGTCCCGGCGGTGAAGCCGATGTCCCGGGCGAAGTACATGAGGCTGCGGTACCGGTCGTCGGCGAAGTTGGCCAGGCCCACCCCGGCGGGGAGGCCGGCGACCGGGACCTCCTTGCCGTCGACGTCGCGGTTCCAGACCCACCCGTTCTTCTGCATCTCGGCCCAGAAGGCGTTGCCGGACAGGGCGCTCAGGTTGCCGAGCACGCGCAACCGCACGCGCACGTCGGGACCCTCGGTCTCGTAGAAGGAGGTCAGCGTGTGGTGGCCGTCGGTCAGGTAGAGCTTGCCGGCGGGACCGACCACGACGGTCTTCATCGGCGCGATGGACTCGGCCGTCTCCTGGCCGACCGGCAGCTCGCAGGCGAACGACCCCGGGTCGGAGATCTTGGCGGCCGGGGTCGCCGACACCGCCTCGACCTGACCGTTCGCCTCGCACCAGTCGTCGAACTTCTTGTTGATCGGGTCCTTGCCGAGGGTGTACCGACCGAGCTTGTAGTACACCTCGTCGTACCCGAGCGAAGGCTGGGTGGCGCGCACGTCGCCGATCCGGACGTCGATGAGGTCGCCGGCCTCGGCGCAGCGGTAGGGGGAGTCGGAGAAGCCCGCGGCCGACCCGCTCGACGAACCGTTGGGGAGCAGGTGGGACAGGCTGCCCGCGGAGGGCCCGCAGGTGGGCGCGTTCAGGTCGGGTCCGGCGAGTGCGGTCCCGGTGGCGCCGAGGGTGCCGGCGCCGACGAGCACAAACGCGGCAAGCGTCGTGAACGCGCTGCGTGGGGTGAGGGGCATGGGTGGGTGATCTCCTGGTCGACGGGGAAGTGCGAGTCACCTTGATCTGCCCCGGTGGCCGGGCGGCCGACCGCGGGTGGACCGCCGTCGACGGTCCCGTGAACGGTCGGCGCTACCGGAACGCGGGTTCGACGAACCGCTCGACGATCCGCCGCTCGACGGCCGGGTCGGCCGCGGGCAGCGCCAGCAGCGACATCACCACCCGCACGATCCACTGAGCGGCGTCGTCGTCGGGCGCGATGCCCGTCAGCGCGGTGGCGATCCGGCCGAGGTCCGGCGACGACGCCAGGTAGTCGTCGCCGCGTCCGGGTCCGGAGTGGGCGAACCAGGCGGCCAGCGCCGGGTCCGCGCGCACCGCCGCCACCGAGACCAGGATCGCCTCGACGATCCGCCGCGACCCGGTCAGCGGCGCCACCGCGGCGGCGACCCGCTCGGCCACCGTCTCCGCGGCGGCCGCGACCACCCCGCCCACCAGGGCGGACTTGCCGCCGACGTACCGGTAGAGGGTGGCGCGGGAGCATCCCGCCCGCGCCGCGACGTCCTCCACGCTGACCTGGTCGAGGCCGCGCTCGAGGAACAGTTCGGCGGCGGCGCCCCGGATCCGCGCGATCGCGGCCGCGCGCCGCGGGTCCGTGCCCAGCCAGTCCTGCCGACGGTGCGACTCGTCCACCAGGGCCCCCGATTCTCCGTCTCACGTCCGTCTCACATTTGAGACGAGATTGCGGGTGAGTCTAGGCGCGGCGCCGGCCGGCGCGGCGCTGAGCAGCGGCGGGACGGGGCGCCGCCGGGCCGCTGAGACGCCGGGCCCCGCCGGCGCTCGGGCGTCGATCTCGGCCTGTTTTCCCTGCTTGACAGGGCTGCGGCGAGGGTGGACGGTGGTGAATCTGTAACGGGTTCTACTACTGCTGGGAGTCGCCGATGACCGCGTTGCCGCTCGACGGGATCGACATCTTCGACCCGGCGAACCTCGACGACCCGAACCCGCTGTACCGGTCGCTGCGCGAGAGCTCGCCCGTCCACCGCGTCCCGGGCACCGACTTCTACCTCGCCTCCACCTGGGAACTCGTCAGCGAGGCGACCGCCCGCGTCGAGGACTTCTCGTCGAACCTGACCGGCGTCCTCGTCCAGCAGCCGGACGGGCCGCCGGTCACCTTCGACATGGACGGCGGCGGGCGGGCCGTGCACGTGCTGGCCACCGCCGACGACCCCACCCACGGCCGTCACCGCAAGCTGGTGCTGCACACCCTCGGCAAGCGGATCCGGGCGCTCGGGCCGACCGTCGACCTGCTGGCCGACCGGTTGTGGGCCGAGGGACTGCGCGACGGCCGGATCGACTACGCCGCCGACATGGCCGACAAGCTGCCGCTGGCGCTGATCGCGCACCTCGTCGGCCTGCCCGAGCAGGACGTGCCGCAGCTGCTGGCCTGGGCGTACGACAGCACCGAACTGCTCGGCGGGGTGGTCACGGGGGACCGGCTCGGCCAGCTCGTCGCCTCGTCCGTGGAGCTCGCCGGCTACCTGCACACCCACTTCGTCGCGGCCCAGGCGGACCCACGCGACGACCTCATGGGCGTGCTCGCGGCCGCCTGCCGGGCCGGGGAGCTCACCGACGACGTCGCGGTCCTGATCCTGATCCAGCTGGTCGGCGCCGGCGGCGAGTCGACGGCGGGGCTGATCGCCAGCGCCGCGCGACTGCTCGCCACCCGCCCGGAGGTGCAGGCGCGGCTGCGAGCCGAGCCCGCGCTGGTCGACGCCTTCCTCGACGAGGCGCTGCGGCTGGAGTCGCCGTTCCGCGCGCACCACCGGCACGTCGTCTCCGACGCCACCCTCGGCGGGGTCGCGCTGCCGGCCGGCAGTCACCTGCTGCTGCTGTGGGGCGCCGCGAACCGGGACCCGGCGCGGTTCGAGCGTCCGGACGAGATCGTCCTCGACCGGCCGAGCATCCGCTCGCACCTGGCCTTCGGCAAGGGCGCGCACTTCTGCGTCGGGTCGGCGCTGGCGCGGATGGAGGCGCTCGCGGCGATCACCCTGCTCCTCGACCGCAGCGCCGACGTCGGGCTCGCCGGCGATGCGGCCTGGGTGCCCAGCATCTTCGTGCGGCGGCACCACAGCCTGCCGCTGCAGATCGGCTGACGCGGCGCCGGGGCGGTTCGTACCGTGGGGCCGCCTTCACCGTGGAGTCCCTTGCGCGGTACCTCGCCCACGAGTGTGTTCATCATCTGCACGATGTGCGAGGCTGACGAACGAGCGTCCAGTTCAAGGCCGGAATCCGCCCTCCGCGGGCTGCCGACGCGCCGGAAGTTCGGCGGGTGCACCCCCGTTGAACTGCGTGTTTCCTTCTTCGTTTCACCCTGATACGAAATTCGCCTAGAACGTGTTCCAATTTGGCCGGATTCCGGCTATCGTGTGCCGTGTGATCACCGTCACCTCGATCACGACAAGCTGACGCGGACGAAAGGCCAGAACGAAGATGAAGACTAAAGGCGCGCTGTTGTGGGGACTGAACGAGCCGTTCTCGGTCGAGGAGATTGAACTCGGTGATCCGCGGGAGGGCGAGGTTCAGATCCGCATGGAGGCGGCCGGGATGTGCCACTCCGACTACCACCTCGTCACCGGCGCCACCCCGCTGCCGTCCTTCCCGGTCCTGGCCGGGCACGAGGGTGCGGGTGTCGTCACCAAGGTCGGCCCGGGCGTCAAGAGGCTGAAGGAGGGCGACCACGTCGTCCTGTCCTTCATCCCGGCCTGTGGCGCCTGTGACCCGTGTACGCAGGGTCACCAGAACCTCTGCGACCTCGGCATGGGCCTGCTCACCGGCGAGTCCATCTCCGACGGCTCCTTCCGCATCCAGGCCCGCGGCCAGAACGTCATCCCGATGTCCCTGCTCGGCACGTTCGCGCCGTACATGACCGTGCACGAGTTCTCCGCGGTCAAGATCGACGAGCACATCCCGTTCGAGGTCGCCGCGCTCGTCGGCTGCGGCACGACGACGGGTTGGGGCTCGGCGACCAATGTCGCGCAGGTTCGTCCCGGTGACTCCGTCGCGATCGTCGGCGTCGGCGGCGTCGGCATGGCCGCGCTGCAGGGCGCGGTCGTCTCGGGTGCACGCCACGTCATCGCCATCGACCCGGTCCCGTTCAAGCGCGAGCAGGCCCTCAAGTTCGGTGCCACCCACGCTTACGCGAGCCTCGAGGAGGCCATCGTCCCGGTCATGGAGCTGACCTGGGGCAAGATGTGCCAGAAGGTCATCCTGACCATGGGCGAGATGGACGGCGCGCTGGTGGACCCGGCGCTGACTCTGACCGCCAAGGCCGGCACCTGCGTCGTGACCTCCATGGGCAACATGTCCGACATGGACGTGAAGATGAACCTCTTCCTCTTCGCGATGCTGCAGAAGACGCTCAAGGGCAACGTCTTCGGTGGCGCCAACCCGCGTCACGAGATCCCGATGCTGCTCGACCTGTACAAGTCCGGTCAGCTGAACCTGCAGGACATGATCTCCAACACCTACAGCCTCGAGCAGATCAACGAGGGCTACCAGGACATGCTGGACGGCAAGAACCTCCGCGGCGTCATCAAGTACACCGACGCGGACCGCTAGACCTCGCACCACTCGACGGCGCCGGGCAGCTCATTCGAGCGGCCCGGCGCCGTCGTCGTTGCCGGACACCCACTCGTCGATGAGCCCGGCGACCCGATCCGGCGCGTCGACGGGGACGAAGGCGCCGCAGTCGTCGAGGATCTCGAGCCGAGCGTCCGGGATGTCGGCTGCCAGCCTGCGGCCCAGGTCGAGGCCGAAGACGCGGTCGTCGGCGCCCCAGACGAGCAACGCCCCGCCGGTGAAGGTGCGCAGCTGCTGCGCGGCGGCCAGGGTGTGCGAGGCATCGATCCCCGCCATGAACTTGACGGTGTCCCGGCGCACCATCCGGTCCCGCAACGGTCGGGTCCAACCGGCGATCACCCCGTCGCTGACCCCGCGGTGGCTGAGCGGCCGGGGAATCGCGAAGCGTCGTGCCGCCCGCGTCCGCATGAGCTGCCCACCGAGGGCGAGGGCGCCGGGTGCCCGGCCGAGCGCGAAGAAGACGCGCAGCGACCGGGGCGGAAACTGTTCGTAGGCGTCGCAGGCGGTGAGGATCAGCGTCCGCACGAGGTCGGGATGCCGGGCGGTCAGGATCTGGCTCAGGCCGCCGCCGGTGTCGTTGCCCACCACCGTGACCCGGCAGAGACCGAGCTGCCCGACCACCTCGGCGGCGAGGTCGGCCAGTGCGGGTGGGTTCAGATCGGCGTCGGGGTTCATCGGCCGGGTGTGCGAGCCGAGGGGCAGCGTCGGCATCAGGCATCGGTATCCGAGGGCGGCGGCCCGGTCGGCGACGCCGTCCCAGAGGTGACTGTCGACGAGCGCGCCGTGCACGAACAGCAGCGGGCTGCCGGTCGGGGCGCCGACCTCGCGCAGATGCACCGGGCCCGCGGTGGTCTCGATCCAGCGTTCAGTTTCCAGGTTGGTGCCGCTCTGCGTCATGTCGGGCTCCCTGTATTGAAAGTGGATTCAATAGCAACCTCGACGGTAGCCTCTGTTGAACGCCATTTCAATAGCGTTCGAGACCTAGAGTGAGCGCGACCGAGGGGAGGGCGCCGATGCCCGAGCAACGCACCCGGCTGACGACCGGGCAGCGTCGCGCCGAGCTGATCGAGGCGACCCTGCGTGCGCTGTCCACCCGGGAGCCGGAACGGCTTTCCGTGCAGGAGATCTCGGCGGAGGCCGGGGTGTCCGTCGGGCTGCTGTACCACTACTTCGGCGGTAAGGACGCGCTCGTCTTTGCGGCGATGGAGTCCGCGGCGGACAAGATGATTGCGGACCTGACCGCGGTGACCGGCGACGGGCCCCTGCTCGGCCGGCTGACGGCCGGGCTCGGGGCCTACCTCGATCACGTGCAGTTGCACAGCGTCGGGTGGCAGGCCTTGATGCGGGCCGGTGGGAGTTCGGGCCTCGCCGAACTCGGGCTGCGAGTGGACGCGGCCTCGTTCGAACTGATTCTCGATTCGCTCGGCATCGATGCGCCGAGCGAGATCGCGGTCATGGTGATCGAGGGCTGCCTGGCGTTCGAGAAGGCCGCGTGCCTGCGGTGGCTGGCGAGCGCGGACGTCGAGCGGGTGACGCTCGAGCAGGTGCTGGCCGGCACGTTCCTGGCCGCACTCCAGTCGGCCTCGGGTGCGGATCCGGCGCTGGCGGCAGGGCTGGCCAGGCTGGCGGAGGGCTGAGGGCGGTCTCGTAGGCTGGCCGGGTGCAGAGCCTCAATGCGATCGCCCAGTGGCCCGTCGACCATGCCGCCGCGGCGGTGATCGGACCGGACGGCCCGATCGGGGTGGCGGGGGAGCAGGACAGGGTGTTCGCCCTGGCGTCGGTGACCAAGCCGCTGGTGGCATACGCGGTGCTCGTCGCCGTCGAGGAGGGCGCCGTCGAGCTCGACCAGCCCGCCGGACCGCCCGGATCCACGGTGCGGCACCTGCTCGCGCACGCCTCCGGCCTCGCGTTCGGCGAGAACGTGGTGGCGGCCGCGCCCGGCGCCAAGCGGATCTACTCCAGCGCCGGCTTCGAGGTGCTCGCGGACCTGGTCGCCGCCGAGAGCGGGATCGAGTTCCCCGAGTACCTGCGCGAGGCGGTGTTCGCGCCGCTGGGCATGACCGCGTCCACGCTCGACGGCCCGGCCGGGCACGGCGCCCGCTCCACGGTCGACGACCTGTCCCGCTTCGCCCGCGAACTGCTGCGCCCGACCCTGCTCTCCGAGCAGACCGCCGCCGACGCGACCGCGGTCCAGTTCCCCGGACTCGACGGCCTGCTGCCGGGCTACGGCTCGCAGCGGCCCAACGACTGGGGGCTCGGGTTCGAGATCAAGGGCGGCAAGGCACCGCACTGGACCGGCGCCGCGAACTCGCCCGCCACCTACGGGCACTTCGGACAGTCCGGCACCTTCCTGTGGGTCGACCCCGCGCGGTCGCTCGCGTGTGTGGCGCTGGCGGACAAGCCGTTCGGGGACTGGGCGAAGCAGGCCTGGCCGCCGCTGAGCGACGCGGTGCTCGCGGAGGCGTCCGGACCGTAGCCGAGAAGGCGCCGGACCGTCGGGTAACTGCCGGTTGTTTGTTCGTGATGCGTAAAGCTGGCCCCTGGTGCACACTGATACCTCGAAAGCGCGTGGAGCCGACTCGAGGTCGTTGGGGAAGACGTCCCTCGTCGAAGCTGGAGGTATCCCGTGCACGCGTTGAATCAGTTCGCTGAAGGCACGAATGGTGTACTGCACGTGCACTCTTCGCCCGCGGCCGTATGCCCGCACGTCGAGTGGGCGCTGACCGCGACCCTGGACTGCCGGGCCAATCTCAAGTGGTCCTCCCAGCCCGCCTCGCCAGGACTGCTGCGCGCGACCAGCAACTGGACGGGGCCGGTCGGCACGGGCGCCAGGCTGGTCAACGCGCTGCGACCCTGGCCGATGCTGAGGTTCGAGGTGACCGAGGACGCCAGCGAGGGCGTGGACGGCGAAAGATTCAGTCATGTACCGGGACTAGGGCTCTGGCACGGGTCGATGAGCGCCAACGGCGACGTCATCCTCGGCGAGATGCGGCTCCGGGCCATCATCGCCGCGCACCGGGACACCGGCGACCTGGCGTCGGAACTCGATGTCGCACTCGGCTCCGACTGGGACACTGAGCTCGAGCCCTACCGCAGCGGCGGCGAGGGCGCGGAGGTCACCTGGCTGCACCGCGACGTCGGTTAGGCGCCGGCCCGCAACTCGTGCGCGGCCCGGGCGTCGCGGACCGCGTCCTGGTGCTCGCGGCTCCACGCGCAGGCCGCCGCCATCGGCTCGAACAGCGACCGCCCGAGCGCGGTGAGCTCGTACTCGACGCGCGGCGGGATCTCCGGATACGCCGTCCGGGTGAGCATTCCGTCGCGCTCCATCGCCCGAAGCGATTCGGTGAGCACCTTCGGGCTGACCATGTGCAGCGGCACCTGCAGTTCCGAGAACCGGCGGGGAGCCTCGCGCAGGCACGCGATGATCCGCGAGGTCCACTTGTCGCCGATCCGGATCGGCGCCGGGCCCGAGGCGCAGTCCGCGAACATGTCCCGCTCGAGTCGATTGCTCACCTGGTCAGCGTAACTATCGTTGCGGTAACCGGCACCCTCCTCGCTACCTTCGCGGCATCGGCCGGCGATCGTGCCGGCCCCGTCGAACGGAGCCCCACATGAGCAGGATCATCATCTTCGGTGCCGCCGGTCGTGCCGGGCGTCGCGCGGTCGAGGAGGCGGCCGCGCGCGGTCACCGGGTCACCGCCGTGGTCCGCGACCTCGACCGGTCCCCGCACTCCGGGCCGGCCGGCGTGAAGGTGCGGCCCGGGGACGTCACCAGTGCCGACAGCGTGGCCGAGCTCGCGGCCGGCCACGACGTCGCGATCAGCGCCGCGGCGCGCATGGACGTCCCGTCGACGGAGTTCTACGTCGCCGCCGCCCGGGCCCTCGTCGACGGCCTCGGCCGCGCCGGGACCGGTCGGCTGGTGACCCTCGGGATCGGCACGATGCTCGAGACCGCGCCCGGTGTCCGGGTGCTGGACGACCCGGAGTTTCCCGCGCCGGCCCGGGATTTCTCACTGGGCCACGTCGCGGAACTCGAGGTGCTGCGGACCGTCGACAGCCGACTGGACTGGGTGATGCTGGCCCCGCCGCCGATCGCCCTCGACGAGGCCGCCGAGCGCACGGGTCGCTACCGGATCGGGGGCACCGCGGTGCTCGGGAACGAGGGGGGTGCACCGGCCTTTTCGTACGCCGACCTCGCGGTCGCCCTGGTCGACGAGGCCGAGCGCACGGGCCGCCGCAGGGAGCTGGTTGCCGTCGGCTGAGCGCGACCGGCCGATGCTCCCGTCCTCCGACAGCCGGAGCGGGCGTCCGTTTGGCGACGGCCGTCGGGTCTTCGAGGGCAGCGTCCACCGGTACCGCGCCGGCATTCCCTGGCGTGACGTGCCAGCCGAATTCGGTCCGCGGCAGTCGATCTGGAAATGTCACCGCCGCTACGCCGGTGACGGGACCTGGGACACGATCCTGGCAAGGCTCCCCGCCAATGCCGAGCGAAATCACGGCGGCCTCGCCGGGGACGCTCCGGTGAGGGGAGACGGCCGAGGCGTCGACGTCGGCCGGCCCGTGTCTCGCCGGTCCTGGGCGGAGCGATGGAGCTCATCTCGTTGTTGACGGCCCGGCGCCGGCCAGGAATTCTACGAGCAGACGGTTGATCTCGTCGGGCCGCTCGAGGTATCCGTAGTGGCCGCAGTCGGCGATCTCTTCGTATCGAGCACCGGGGATGGCGTGGGCGACCTCGCGGCCGTATGCGGGTGGTGTCATCCGGTCGTCGGCGAAGCCGATGACCATGGTGGGGACGACGATGCGTGAATAGTCCTCGAGCCGGTTGCGTGATCGGTCCATTCCGAGTTGGGCGCGCACCCCCGCAGTGGTTCGAGGCGCAGCGGAAAATTCGAAGATGTCGAGCCATTCCTGCGCCTTGGCGGGGTCCTCGAGTGTCCGAGGAGACAGGTGCAGGAGCGCGTTCACTGCTGCGGCATATTTCGGTGGCAGTTCCACCGCCTGGTCGTGGAGGCCCTGGCGCCCCAGATTCAGTGTGCTTTCGATCGGATGGGGTCGTCCGGTGGCGGCGAGCACGACGGCTCTGGAGACGAGGTCGGGGCGGGCAAGGGCAAGTTCTTGGACCACGCGTGCTCCCATCGAAATGCCGACGACGTGCGCCGGCGCACCGTCGAGGTATTCGATCAGCGCAGCTGTATCGGCCGCCAGATCGTCGATGCTCATGTCGTCGGCGCCTTCGTCCGACGGCGCGATGCCGCGGTTGTCGAAGGTGACGACCCGGAATCCGGCTTTCACCAAGGCCGGCACTTGGTAGGTGTTCCAGACGCGGCCGGGGCTACCGGACCCCATCACCAGAACAACCAGCGGCCCGGTGCCGGTGACGTTGTAGTTGAGTCGGATTCCGTTGAGGGTGGCGATGGGCATGCGTGAGTGGTCCTTTCGTCGGTCACACGGTGGGGCGCCTCGTGGCGCCTCGTGGCTGTTCTCGTTCGATGCGGAGGGGCTCTTGCGGCTGCGCCGGTGGGTCGATCCGAGCGTGCCGACCAGGGCGATCGTGCAGAGGGGCGCTCGGCGGTGCGTCGTCTTCGCGGCGATGAGCGCCGCCGCTGCGGGCGTTCTCCGCTGCTGCTTCTGGTGTGTGGTTCACCTGTCAGTCCTTTGTCATGTGTCGGGCTTTGGGGGCGCCAGTTCGGCCTGTTCGGCCATGTCCGCCGAAGGATCCAAACGGAAAGTTGAACTCCCGGCGAAGGACCCGTGCCGCAGATCGTGGATGCACTCACGATCATTCGCTGGTCCTGCTAGTCGGCCGCCCGGTACCGGGCCTCGTACTCCTCGCGTTCCTTGTCGATCCGCGGTTGCCTGTGCCTGACGAGGAGCTCAGGCTCGAGTCCGTGGCTGACGAGGCGGTGACGCAGGTAGATGTTCTTCAGGGCGAACAGGAAGTAGGCGAACGGCAGAAACAGCAGAAGGACCATGCTGATTCGGATGAGCCATGGACCGGGGATGAACAGCAGGGCCGCGAGGATCGGGACGAGAGGGACCAGGCAGCGGATCACGTAGCGGCGGGTGGCGCCGGGTCCGGTGATGTCCTTGACGACCCAGTCGTGCAGGTCGGCCGGCAGGGTTCGGCCGGCGAGGTAGCCGACATGTTGGCGCGTTGACGGCGTGTTGCCGGAAGTGGTGGCTGGCATGGTCAGTCCTCGTTGCTCGTGGAGGTGTAGTGACTTTCGGGCAGGACAAGCATTCGGGCGTAGCTGATCGCGCGTGGGGTGGTCTCGAAGATGTGCCGGTCCTCGCTGTCTGTGGTGGTGAACACGCCGAGGGCTTCGAGGGGGCGCAGGTGCTCGGGTTTGATTCCGGAGATGAGCACGCTGATGTGGCGGTGTTCGAGTTTGGTGATGGCGTCCTTGAGGACGATGGCGCCAGTGGCGTCGAGGGCGGTGACCCGCGACATGCGCAGGATCACCACCTTCACGTCGGAGACCTCGGCGAGTTCGAGGAGGAATCGGTGTGCGGCGGCGAAGAACAGGGCGCCGTCGATGCGGTAGGCGACGATGTGCTCGCGCAGCAATTCGTGTTCTTCGGTGAAGTGATCGTCGTTCTCGAGGGGCACCTGCTCGATCCGCGCTGACCTGGCGACCGCCCGCAGCGCGAGGATCGCGGCGAATCCGACACCGACGGCGACCGCGGTGACCAGGTCGAACACGACGGTGACGAGGAACGTCGCGATCATCACCACCGTGTCGGCGCGGGTGGCGCGGGCGATGGCGAGGATGGAGGCGGTCTCGACCATCCGGACGGTCGTGGCCAGCAGGACTCCGGCGAGCGCGGCGAGGGGGATCTCGGCGACCAGCCCGGCGGCCAGGTACACGATCGCGGCGAGGATGAGCGCGTGGGTCAGCGCCGCGAGCCTCGTGCGGGCACCGGAGCGGACATTGACCGCGGTCCGCGCGATGGCGCCGGTGGCCGGCACGCCTCCGAACAGGGGTGCGGCGATATTCGCCAGCCCCTGCCCGAACAGTTCCCGGTCGGGGTTGTGCCTGGTCCCGACGCCCATCGAATCCGCCGCGGTCGCCGACAGCAGTGATTCGAGCGCCGCCAGTGCCGCCACGGCGAGCGCCGGCGCAATCAGGGACGTGAGGTCGCCCAGGTGAAGAAAGCTCAGTGTCGGCGCGGAGAAACCGGACGGGATGGCGCCGATGCGCGCGATGTCCATGTCGAAGAGCTGCGCGACGACGGTCACGGTGGCCACCGCGACGAGCGAGAACGGGACCCTCGGGAAGTAGCGTCCGCCGACGAGGATCGCGACGGCCACCACCAGCGCGATCACCGGCGTCAGGGTCGACGGGCTCTCCACGAATCGGCGCACCGCGTCGAACGCGCTCTGCCACACCTTTTCGCCCTCGGCTCCCTGTATTCCCAGGGCAGCCGGGACCTGTTGGAGGGCGATGACGACCGCGATGCCGGCGGTGAATCCCTCGATGACGGGGGCCGGCATGTAGCGCACGGCCCGGCCGATACCGGCGAACGCCAGCGCGACGAGCATCACCCCGGCGATCAGACCGACTGCAAGCACGCCCGTCGGCCCGTACTGGGCGACGATGGGAACCAGGACCACTGTCATCGCACCGGTCGGACCGGACACCTGGAAGCGGGAGCCGCCGAACACCGCGGCCACAGCGCCGGCAACGACGGCTGTGGTCAGACCTGCGGCGGCCCCCAGGCCGGAGCTGATGCCGAAGCCCAATGCCAGTGGCAGCGCGACCAGCGCGACGATGAGACCCGAGAGCAAGTCGGCGCCGGGGGCGCCGAGCGCGGGCTTCCACTCGCTCCACCGGGGCAGTAGTTCGGCGACAGACCGTAATGCGCCGCTGAGGCGACCACCGGCGAGGCCAGTTGTTGTCGTGGGCCCGTTCGGGTCCCCCAGTTCTGACATGTGCAGCTTCCTCGGATAGGAACAACCTCTCCAGGTTGCTAATTGCTAAGGTTAGCAACTAGCAACGATGGAAGGTTAGATGATGCGTGTAACACCGTTCAGCCGACTTCGTGGACAGATATTGCGATGCTCGGACTGCGGCTTCCTGTGCCGAACCTCCGCACTGCGGGCCGGCGACGACTCCTGTCCGCGCTGTGGAGTCGAAGTGCTGGTCGTCGTCGGCACCGGCAAACCGTTCTGTTCCACCGGCCGGGCCTGCTGAGGGGAAGGCCAGCCGGGCCGGCGGAAGAGGTGGCCCGGACCCGAGGAGGGCGATCCCTCTCCTCGGGTCCGGGCCCGGGAAGACGCGGAGCGCAGGGTAGATCGACGTTGCGCGCTCCGCCCCTGGATGGTGGGGCCGGTCAGCCTTCGCGACGGATACGCACGCGATGGAAGTCATCGTCCCGTGCGGTGGCGGGTTTGCCCGGATAGGGGCCGGAAAGGGTTGGGGCGGCGAGTCGGAGCTTGAGGGCGCCGAGTTCTTCGCGCAGGACGTCGGGCAGGGTGTTGCCGCCAATGGTGGCGTACCACTCGTCGATCAGGCGTGTCTCGTCGATCCACTCGCCGTCGTCGACCTCCAGGGCCGCCGCGATCTTGGTGTGGTCGAACTTCATGCCCGTGAGATCGAGTGCGTCGATCGGCGGGACGTTACCGATCGGCGTCAAGTTGGCCGCACCCTTTCCCTCGACTCGAGCCAACGCCCATTTGAGGATCCGGGAGTTCTCCCCGAACCCTGGCCACAGGAACTCGTCGGCGTCGCCGCGCCGGAACCAGTTGACATAGAAGATCTTCGGCAACTTGGCCGGATCCGCCTTCGCCCCGATGTCGAGCCAATGTGCAAAGTAGTCACCGACGTGATAGCCCAGGAACGGCAGCATCGCCATCGGGTCACGGCGCACGAGCCCGACTTCGCCCGTCGCGGCGGCGGTGGTCTCCGAGGACAGGGTCGAGGCGAGGAACACCCCGTGCTGCCAGCTCAGAGACTCGGTCACCAGGGGCACAGTCGTGGCGCGGCGCCCGCCGAAGAAGATCGCCGAGATCGGCACCCCGGCCGGGTCGTTCCATTCGGGGGCGACGGTGGGGCACTGCGCGATCGGGGTGCAGTACCGCGAGTTCGGGTGCGCCGCCCGCTCACCCGATGCCGGGGTCCAGTCCCGGCGCCGCCAGTCGGTCAGGTGGGCCGGCGGCGCGTCGGTCATCCCTTCCCACCACACGTCTCCGTCATCGGTGAGTGCGACGTTGGTGAAGATCGAGTTGCCCCGCTCGATGGTGGCCATCGCGTGCGGGTTCGTGTGGAGTCCGGTGCCGGGGGCGACGCCGAAGAACCCCGCCTCGGGGTTGACCGCGTACAGGCGTCCGTCCTCGCCGAAGCGCATCCAGGCGATGTCGTCGCCGACGGTCTCGGCGGTCCACCCGTCGAGGGTGGGCTCGAGCATCGCGAGGTTGGTCTTACCGCAGGAGGAGGGGAACGCCGCCGCGACGTAGTACACCTTGTTCTCGGGGGAGGTGAGCTTGAGGATGAGCATGTGCTCGGCCAGCCAGCCCTCGTCCTTGGCCATCTTCGAGGCGATCCGAAGCGAGTAGCACTTCTTGCCGAGAAGCGCGTTGCCGCCGTAGCCGGAGCCGTAGCTCCAGATCATCCGCTCTTCCGGGAAGTGGGAGATGTACTTGGTGTCATCGCACGGCCAGGTGGAGTCGGCCTGGCCCGGGTAGAGCGGGGCCCCGACGGAGTGGAGGCACTTGACGACTTCGGTTCCGGCGGTGACCTTGTCCCACACCGCGGCCCCGGAGCGGGTCATGATCTGCATGGAGACGGCGACGTACTCCGAGTCGGTGACCTGGACACCGAACTTCGGCTGCGCCGCGTCGAGCGGTCCCATGCAGAACGCGATGACATACATCGTGCGGCCGGCCATCGCCCCGCGGTAGTGCTCGGCCATCACCGTCTTCATGTCGACGGGGTCCATCCAGTTGTTCGTCGGCCCTGCATCGGCCTCGAGGCGGGAGCAGATGAAGGTCCGGTCCTCCACTCGTGCCACGTCCTCCGGGTCGGAGACGCACCAGAAGGAGTTCGGCTTGCCCTCGAGGCGGACGAAGGTCCCCTTGTCGACCAGTTGTGTCGTCAGGCGGTCCCACTCGCCGGTGGATCCGTCGCACCACACCACGGAGTCGGGGCGGGTGAGGTCGGCCATCTCGGCGACCCAGGACACGATCTCCTCGTGCATTGTCGGGGCGGCCCCGATGCCGGTCGCGGGTGTGGTCACGGTGTTCTCCTCACGAAAGTCGTCGAATGCGGTGCGGGTGAAGCCCTGCAGCGCCGCTACGGGTGCTGGCTGCGGTCGGTGACCTGAGCGAAGACACGGCCGACCTGGCGGGCGATCGCACGAGTGACGAGACCGTCGTCGGGTCCGGGTAGTGCCTGCCCGGCCGGCGTGGTCAGCGCCAGCGCCCGGGCGGCGGCGGCAATGACCTCGATGGTCACCTCTCGCGCCTGGTGCCCGCACAGCGCGCTGAGCAAACCTGGCACCACCAGTTGCCCCAACGTGAATGGGTCCGCGGGGTAGCGCACGGTGCGGCCGGGGGCATCGGCTTCGGAGGCCGTTCCGGCGAGATCGATCAGAACGTCGTTCTGTTCCATCAATCGTCGTAGTGGGAAGGCCTGCGCATCCCCGCCGTGCCAGTTGGTGATCTGTCCGATACCGCTGTTCATCAGGATCGGGCCCAGCAGGGGCGCATTCTCGGGACCATTGACCACGACACGCCCAGAACGGGGTGCGGCACCTTGGCGCCGAAGTAGGGAGATCGTCGTCGCCGCCAGCGCGGCGGTGACTGCGTCGAGTTCGGTGAGAACCAAGGGTCCGCCGCGAGCAACTACTTCGCCTTTGACCAGTGAGGACTCCTGGGCGCTGAGACCAGTCACGAATGCAATCGACACACGGGGTGCGAGTGAGACGATCCGTGTTGCGACGGCTGTCGAGTCACTCATGGTCATTGGCAGCCGCAGCACACGGATCGGTGTCCGACTTCGGATCAGGCCCGTGTATCGCTCCATTGCGGTCCACGGTGAGCGCTGCGTTGCGGTCCGAGAACGCCCACTTCGGGCCTCGCCGACCGTTACCACGGCAGCGTCGATCCCCAGAAGCAGCAGTCTTTCGCTGTCCGTGAGCCCGCGAGCGCCGCGGCGTTCATCCTTGTCGGTCACCCTGTTCATCCATTCGTGCAAGATAAGCATTTAAGAAATTCTGCAATCAATAGTTCCGCGTAGACCCGTCCGGTGGGACACTTGCTCAGCCTGCCGAGTCGCCCACCAGTGCAGCGGACTCCGGTAGATCTTCGAGCAACTCGGCCTGGCCCGCGACGACGCCCGTGAGGATCCCCCTGGCAGTCGCCAACAGGTCCGCGACTTTCGGTGAGGTCAGTGCATAGGTGACCGACAGGCCTTCGCGCCTGGCAGTGACGAGTCCGGCGCGTCGCAGGATCGACAGCTGCTGTGACAGATTCGCGGGCTCGATCCCAACCTCGGGCAGCATCTCCGAGACGGCGTGATCACGCTCGCTCAACAATTCCAAGACCCGGATGCGCGCCGGGTGCCCCAACGTCTTGAAGAAGTCCGCTTTCATCTGATATAGCGGTTGGCGCGAGTTCGCAACCATGGCGCCTCCTGTCGTTCTCCGTTGGGGCCGTGTGCCCACGACATCGTGCCTCGCCGCGATCATTCCACAACCCGAACGCTACTTGCGAATCTTAGCAATTTGGTGATGGCAGCTGATATGAAGAACGGGTTCTAGTTTGGGTTCATCTTCGAGAGGTCGTTCGCCATGGGCACACCAGTAATCGTCGAGGCAGTCCGTACCCCGATCGGCAAGCGAGGGGGTTGGCTGTCCGGCCTGCACGCGGCGGAGACCCTCGGCGCGGTTCAGGTCGGACTTCTCGAGCGGGCGGGCATCGACCCCCTCCTCGTCGAGCAGGCCATCGGCGGCTGCGTCACCCAGGCGGGCGCACAGTCCAACAACGTCACTCGGGTGGCCTGGCTGGCTGCGGGCCTGCCGTGGCAGACCGGCGCCACCACCATCGACTGCCAGTGCGGCAGCGCGCAGCAGGCCAACCACCTGATCGCCGGGCTGATCGCCACCGGCGCCATCGACATCGGCGTCGCCTGCGGCGTCGAGCAGATGAGCCAGGTCCCGCTCGGCGCCAACGTCGGCACCGAGGCCGGCCCGCGTCGGCCCGCGTCGTGGGACATCGACATGCCCAACCAGTTCGAGGCCGCCGAGCGGATCGCGAAGCGTCGCGGCATCACCCGTGCGGACATCGAGGAGCTCGGCGTCCGCTCGCAGGCGCTGGCCAAGCA